>JACZJK010000054.1 GCA_014860575.1 Bacteroidales bacterium | reverse complement strand
ACCGTTGTGCTTCAAAGCCATATTGATATGGTTGGCGAAAAAAACAGCGAAACCGATCATGATTTTTCTGCTGACCCAATCCGGCCTTTTATTGAAGGCGAGTGGGTGAAAGCACGTGGCACAACACTTGGCGCTGATGATGGTATTGGTATTGCCGCACAATTGGCCATACTTGCTGCAGATGATATTCCGCACGGTCGCATTGAGTGCCTGTTTACCGTTGATGAGGAAACAGGGCTGACGGGAGCTTTTGGCCTGCAACCTGGCTTCCTCAAAGGTAACATCTTGCTGAACCTTGATTCAGAAGATGAAGGAGAGATTTTTATTGGTTGTGCAGGTGGCAAGGATACTGTTGCAACGATCACATTTTCGAGGGTTCCGGTCGGTTATGATGCCCTGGCCTATACTGTAAAGGTAAGCGGGCTGAAAGGAGGCCATTCAGGTGATGATATTAACAAAGGATTGGGCAATGCTGTGAAGATGCTCAACCGTATCCTCTGGAATTCTAATAAAAAGTTTGATCTCCGGATTTCGCATTTCGAAGGTGGAAACCTGCGAAACGCCATTACGAGAGAAGCCGCTGCTATTGTTGTAATTCCAAGGCGTTTCAAGGAAGAATTCACAGCTTATGTTGAAGAAATGCAGGCTGCCATCAGGCATGAATACAGGTCTGCCGAGCCGAATCTGACAATACGTACGAAACCAACTGATCTTCCTTCACATCTGATAGATATTTCAACACAGGAAAAACTGCTCAATGCATTGTACGCCTGTCCACATGGTGTGCTGGCCATGTCGCGCGAAATCCCAAATTTCGTGGAAACAAGCACCAACCTGGCATCGGTGAAAATGAGTGAAAACAAGATACTTATCAGCACCAGCCAGCGCAGTTCGCTTGAAAGCGCCAAAGCCTGCGCGGCTGATATGGTTGGATGTGTCTTCACGATGGCTGGGGCAAAAATTGAACATTCTGACGGCTACCCGGGATGGACACCCAACCCAGACTCGGAAATTCTTGAAATTTCAAAGGAGGCTTACATTAAGCTTTTCCGAACCGAACCAAAGGTACTTGCCATTCATGCCGGCCTTGAGTGCGGGGTAATTGGTGAAAAGTATCCTGGCATGGACATGATCTCATACGGGCCCACCATCAAAGGCGCACACTCACCCGATGAAAGACTGCACATTGAAACCGTTACAAAATTCTGGGATCTGACGCTTGAGATTTTGGCGAATATCCCGGAAGAGTAGAATGGAACGCTGAAGACGCAGATTAGACGGATTAGCGCAGATTAAGAATCAATATAGTTCACGAATATAGAACGCGGATGACGCAGATTGAAAGGATTTGCGCGGATTTAGTAATGGATGCTACAGCTATTGCTTTGTGTTAAAGTCCGAGTGCAACGCCCATCCTGATAACAGGATTGTTGTAAGGCGAGTCCGGTGTCTCGTTCAGGTTCCATAAAAGCATTATTTCAAAAGCATTTCCTGATCCGAAAAACTGGCGATAGCCTCCGCCAACGAACATGCTGTGCATATTCACATGCTGATATTGCCTGTCGTATTTTTGACCGGATGGGTTTTGCACATACACTTCATTCCGGAAGCGCAGATATTCATATTCTGTGTGGGCAAAAAACTGCCTCGCAATGTAATACCTTGCAAATACTGGTCCTCCATAAATGTGGCTCTGAAATCTCTTCCATTGGTTTTGGTAAGGATCAAAAAAAATTCACGAATGCGGTAATACTTGTATGTAAGCCCGGTTCCAAGAGCAAATCTGTCGGTAAGCATATACCCCACCATCGGTGAAACATCAATGAGTGTTACATAACCAAACTGCAAGCCAACATTGCCACCAACAAACCAGCGTTTGGGCTCTTCGTCATTGTCTGATCCCTGGGCGTTCAACGCTGAAGGCGCAAGAATCCAGACCAGGAGGATCAGAAAAAAGAAATGTTTAGAAGTGTTCATAAGTTCAAGGTTCAAAGTTCAACGATTGGCGTTCCGGGTTCAAAATTTCAAGTGCAAGGTTTCGGGTTCCAGGTTTACCCACTCTCCAATTCTCCAAATCTCCCTATTCCCTATGTCTCTCAGTCCCTTAGTCTCTATGTCTCACACTCTCATCTTCCCACTCTCTCCCCTTCTCATCCCTAAGGTATCATCAGATTACTTGCGGTGCTGACTTCTACAAATGAAGGCCCAACTTTTTTGCCAAAATTACCGGCCAGTACAACCACAAGGTCGTTCGTTAGGATAGCTTCCTTTTGGATCAAACGTGCAAGTGTGTGCTGTATAAATTGTTTCTTCGAAGTTTCAACGTTTATAAAATCGGCGTAAACTGCGTAAACCAAGGCAAGTTCTCGCATTACGCGTGAGTCGTAACACTGCATATAAATCGGGCAGGTTCCACGAAATGCAGAAAGGTATCCTGCTGTTTTGCCGGTGTCAGTATCGGCAATGATTGCCTTTGCGTTCAAACGAGAAACTGCGCGGACTGATGTCTTTGCCAGGAAACCGGAAATTTCATTGTCGTGTGGCATAATGTGCCGGTTCTCGGTATAATCGGTGCTTGCTTCGGCGGCCATTGCAGTACGTGACATTATTTGAACCGACTCTAAAGGATAAGCGCCATAAGCGGTTTCGCCACTGAGCATGATTGCATCGGTTCCTGTAAAAACTGCATTTGCTATATCAGTGACCTCTGCGCGTGTAGGCCTCGGATGGCTGATCATTGAGTGAAGCATTTGTGTAGCCACAATCACTATTTTGCGGTTATTAATGCACTTTTCAACGATGTTGCGCTGGATGACCGGAATCCTTTCGGCCGGTATTTCAATGGCCAGATCGCCGCGGGCAACCATAACGCCATATACATGGGGCAGGATTTCGTCAATATTATCAACTCCCTGTTGGTTCTCAATTTTGGCGATAATTTTTATCTTGCTATTATTTTGGTCAAGGATATTCTGGATGGCAATCACATCGGCTTTGTTCCTTACAAATGAATGTGCAATAAACTCCAGATCTAGTTCAATTGCCAGATTGATAAATTCAATATCCCGCTCATTCAGCGAAGGAAGCTCAATTTTAACACCGGGCAGGTTTACGCTTTTTCGCTTTTGGATGATCCCTTCATTTAAGGCTTCACATTCGAGGTAGGTAGTTTGTTTATGTTTAACCACAAGCGCAATATCGCCATCATCAATCATCACAATTTTTCCAGGTTCAAGGCTTGCTACAATGCCATTGTATGAAACGCAAAGTACGCCATTCCCGGAATTTCCGGGTCCCTGAAGACGGATAGCGTCGCCTTTGTTAAGCGCTATGTCGTCACCCAACGCCGAGGTTCTTATTTCCGGCCCTTTGGTATCAACAATAAGAGGAATTTTATTGCTGACTGTCCTGATACGGCCAACCATTTCCCTGAGGGTTTCCGGACTCTGGTGGGCTGTATTCACTCTTACGGCATCCATTCCCGCATCGAAAAGCAACTGGATAAATTCAACGCTGCTGCGCTTATCGGATAGGGTGGCGATGATTTTGGTTAATTTGGTTTCCATAAAAACAGAATTAAAAAACCGGATTGGGCTTGTTACTGCAAAGGTAAATGTCCCAATCCGGTTTAAGGCATTACGGTGTTAAAAACCGGAGATTACTTAGATTTCCTGGTTTTTCCTTTGCGCCTGCTGAGTCTGTAAAGTGGTAATCCTTCAATCACTTCGTCGGTTTTTGAAATGTCAAAAACAACAGAATGTGATTTGTAATCTACACCCAGGCTATCAAACAAAGCCTTGGCGTTCAAATAGAAATAATTTCCTGCCTTGTTTACTTTAAAGGCATCGTCGGTGATTTTGTCCTGAATGATGATGAAAAGTTCCTCCACTCCTTTAGCATCTTCATTCATAGCAAATTTCACACTCTTTTTGTTGTTCAAACCTAAAATACTAATGGCCGAAGCCGAGAAGTTAAGTTTCCCGTTCCCCTGTACGGTACACCTTAGGTTCGATGCAAACTGCTTTGCGTCTAAAAATTTAAATTTCATAGGATTTGTATTAAAGATTAGTTAAGATACAAGATTATAACACGCAATTTAATAAAATATTGCGATGTGATAATTTTAAGAACCTTTCTTATCAAATTTCTTTTGCTTCTACCTCTCTGTTAAAGGATCAGGTTGATTTGGGTGAGAAATACTTCTTGCTTTGATGAGGATTTCAAAAATTATTGCAGCAACGAAGAGCAAACAATTCAAGAATGATTTAATACACTACGAGTTTGCCGGTAATATTAGTATTTGCTTCTGCAATACGAACCAGGTAGATTCCCGGAGAAAGCGTGATATCAATTTGATGCATGCCTTTTGAGCTGATTTCATGATGTTTAATGATGCGCCCGCTGATATCATAAATAGCAAGTTGAGATTTCGAATTAAAAGGGTTGTGGAAAAAGAGGCTTCCTGAATTATAGCTGAACTGGAAGTTCATATCATGTACAGCTTCGATCCCAAGGAGCATAAAATGGAGTAAAAAACGATTTTCATCATCGCTGGTTGTAGCACTGAAGACATAATCACCAAAAACTCCGAAATCATGAAAAACGCCTTCTTTTATATCCTCAAGAATTACCTGGCCGTGTGTTTTATCCGCGCTCAACTTAAGCGTGTGCAAACCTGTTGTTCCAGCTTTAAAATTAACAGAAACGATCTGCTCAGATTCAGGAGAATTTAACAGACTGATACTATAATTTTTACCCTCACGAGGGAAATAGATATTGGGTGCATTTGGATAAAGGCTTAACAATTTAGTAACTCCACCGCCAGTATGATCGGGATCGAACTTTATTGCCGCTTCATCTTTGTAATTATTTGCCGTGCCGGTGACTGAAAGCCGCAACATTCCGGCAGGATCATTCTTAAGCCAGGTTTGCGAAGCATGCACACGCACGCTATCATTCATTGTCAATAAGCCGGTTTCTTCTGCGCGAACCCAAAAACCCTGCATAGGCGCAATATATTGGGTCGCACCGTTGGTTCCCGGGCCACCATTGATATAAACTCCGTAGTTGCCAATTGCATCATTCCAGAGCCAGTATGTGTAGCCATTATCATATTCCAGGCCAGATCTGCCCCATCCTGAAACTGCATCCCAGTCAATGGCCGAAGGATATGGGTTCCCAACCAGGTTAAATCCTGTAAAAGCATCATCGGGATGCGCCTGCCGGCTAATTCCAACACTGACTTCGCCCTGGTTCAGAACGCCTTCAAAAACTTTGGTAGGATTTGATTTTTCAAAATTGTGCGGATAGCCAACAAGGTACCCTTTGCCGGGTATAAAATCATCACCCGGGTTGGCATCGTTCCAGGTTGGCCATACAACAGTACTGCTCACACTTACCCATACCTGGGCAGGTTCATGCCAGGCAAAGAGCCTGTCAGCGGCTTCATGAAAATCAGGTACAATTTGCTGCTGTTCAACGGGAGATGAAAGCTGATGCCATGCGTAGGAAGCACCGTTGATATAGCGTTCAACTGTAGCTTCAACACCCGTGGAATAGTGAATCAGGGATGCATCGGCATTGAGTTCATCTGATTTCAGGGTCAGGCCACTTGTGCCAGCCATATTGCTCAACACACCATTAACAGTAAGTTTACCTGCGGTTGCGATTACAACGGAGGCATTTTCAGAAATCGTAAGATTGTTACAGATATCATTGCCGGTAATAATGGGATAATTGGTTAGCCCTCCCGGAATAACTACATCGTCAGTTGCGGATGGGACTCCATTGTTCCAATTACCTGCTAAGTTCCAGTCAGTGGATAAATTGCCTGTCCATGTAATAAAATCATCACTATCTGCTGTGATCAGAATATCATCAACGGCCATTTCATAGCCATCAGTATATTCATACACAAATCCTAATCTGATAGTTTTACCAGCGTAAGCTGATAGATTAACGAGAATCAGTGAGTCAAACAGGTTGTTGGGTTCCCCCATCCAGGATTCCAATGTAGTCCAGGCATCGTCCGAAAAAATATTCAGATGAAAATGGGTAATAATTGTATCTGCGTTATAAAACCACTTCCAAAAGGAAAGCTCTATCAAATCATCTTCAGGAAGAATAATTTCGGGCGTAATAGCCCAGGTAAAATCATCGGCAAAAAAACTGATTCCCAATGATGCCTCGCCGGTTCTGACGTAAACCACCCAATCATCACCAAAGAGATGATCAATTGAACCTCTGAACCAGAAAGGACTTACAGCGGTTACGAGGTTATTACCATTTAATCCACCATCAACCAATGTATTGCGTTTGATTTCCCAACCCACAGGAAGTTCTCCGTCAGTATTTTTAGGCTCAAAACCCTCACTGTAAACCGTAGTTCCGCGTTCTCTGATGCCTTCATTGGGTCCGGAAGGTTGATAATCTGTTGTTCGTTTAAACCGGAACAAATGCATTTTTTCTCTACTCTTTCCTACATCGTCTGTAGCGGAAGTTACAGGATATTCCTGAGTACAAACCAGCGCAGATCCGTTCGGGTCTGAGAAAGAAACATCATTTTCATCCTGCTGGAACCAAAAAAAAGTATCAGCAGAAGTGGCAGCAAGAGAAGCCGTAAATACACATGCCATTAATAAAAAATACTTTGCAAATTTCACATTTCTCATAGGTTTGAATTTGTTGGGGAAACAAATACTAATTCATTTTCGCTATTTCCATCGGTCGTGCGACGTAACTGTACAAATATAAGCTGTAAATCTCAATTTCCTTTCACAGACTAAAAAAACAGGAAATCCCATTTATATTTAAAGGGAAGCTTATAGCATCAATAACTGAATGATGAAAAACATACAAACCTGCAATAGGTTCAATGTGCATCAGGCTTTTTATACTTCTATATGGTTTGCCCGGCTGCCAGTACTGTCTTTTAATTAGGGTGTTAACCGTATTATTCATGTGGAACGAATAATCGTATTGCCGATTACAGCGAGATAGATTTTGTATCAGGCATTGTTTTATAGCGTATATTTACAAGCCCGTAACGCCTTAAAAAACACCATCACACCATGAAACAAACTCTTACTTTTTTTTTTGTAATTCTGCTATTTCTTTTCCCACGCCTGTATGCGCAGGATTTCTGGGAAACTTTGCCTTTTCCGGATACAGCGCATGTTAAAAGTATCGCTGTAAATAATCAGGGTCATATTTTTATAGGTGCGGGTAGTAATAACACTATTGGTGGGGTTTACCGCTCGATAGATGGTGGTTTGAATTGGGAGTTTGTGCTTAATATGGATGATTTTGGAGTATTGTCTCTTGAAATAAATAACCAGGGTACGATTTACGCCGGAACTAATCACGCCTTTCATCCACTTTATGCATCTTATGACAATGGTGTTACCTGGAAGGAACTTCCTATACCAACTAACCTAAATGTCATAAAAATAAAATCCAGGGGTGCGGATACTTTGTATGTGAGTCTTTGGGTTGGAAACGGCCCATTGGTACTAAAGTCTGAAGATGGTGGATTAAATTGGGATACAATTTTTTATGATCAACCTCCTACATTTACCGTACAATATGTAAAAGACATAGCCATCACAAAATCCGGCATAATATATTTATGTTTACAAGGTTACTTTCCGGATTCTGGCGGTGTGTATAAATCTGAAGATGATGGCGCTACCTGGGAGTTAAGCGGTTTATTCAACCACATGTTAAGTTCTTTGGCCATCAATAGCCAAAACGATCTTTTTGCCGGGGCTTGGGGGGGAGTGCCGGGTTTACATGTATTACGAAATGGAGAGGAGGAGTGGACTAAGCTTCTTGATGGCCCTAATATTACCGACGTTGCAATAAGCAGTATTGATCACATTTACCTGGGAAGTCATGGGCCTAACGGGGTTATTCGTTCGTTGGATAATGGACTAACTTTTGAAATGATAACCGATGGGTTGGTTTTAGGAATAATCAATGGGCTTACTATTGATATTAACTCATACATTTATGCATTCAACACTAAATTATCCCGCAGTATCAATCCATTGGTTTCTGTTTTTGAGCCCGATAGTGAAAAAACCAGTCTGATATCGAAATTATTTCCCAATCCCGTACATGATTTTTTATTCGTAGAGTTTCCGGAAGCTTTTTTTCAACATGAAAATATTCCCGTAATTATTTACGATATAGCTGGTAATAGTTGGCTTTCTGCATCAATTGATACAGCGCAGAAAACGTATAACTTCGACCTTAGCCATTTTGCTTCAGGTATTTATATTGCCGAATTTCAGTTACAGCATAGAAATCATCGGCAGTTGTTTATTAAGTATTAATTGAATGCACTCGCTCATTTTGTGAAGGCAAATTCGGGGATCAAAACACAATCCAAGGTAATTCTGTCGAAACCGGCATCCCAATAAATAATACAAAGGGCTTCCCTAATATAAAAGCACAAGGCGTGGGAGTGATAAGAAAATTCTCATCGCTCCCACGTCAGCCTGCTTCATCAGTATGGAAAACTACCGCTTGATGATTCTTTCCACTCCCATCCTTTGGCCTTGCAATATTCTTACAATGTAAACCCCGGCAGGATGTGGAGTCAGATTGAGTTCGTAATTCTGTGAACCTGAAATTATTTCGCTGGATATTCTTTCGCCCATCATCCCGAAAACTTCTATAAAAATATTCTCCGATTCCGAAACTTCAGATAAATCAATTTTCAGGATTCCGGATGTAGGATTTGGATAGACCGAATAGAATGGTGTTTGGATGTCCGATGAGTTTAACCCTTCCTTTAGCGCCGGATCAGATTTTTCTGACTGAGAGATAAACTCAGTTTCGTCATCGGCAGCAAGCATTGTTTGGGGGTTATTACAGTATTCACCGGTTGTATCAATGTAAGCGCGTAAATAGCCACCGCTGCTGATCTGGGTTCCATCAAAGAATATGATATTCTGGCCTGCAACAAGGTTCACACTTCCACCTGAATTCACGGTAAAAACTGTGCCACCACCGGCAACTGTAATTGTATGAGTTGCATCCATGCATGTGTCGAGGGCAGAAGAAATCACCAGGTTGCCTAAAATCACATCGGCGGGTGGGGTCGTATAAAAAGCTATTTCTGAACCATACGATGTACCGGCATTATTGGTGGCATAGGCTTTAACATAATAAAGTGTTTTGGCAAGGAGATTATCAATGGTGTGGGTGTAAGATCCAAATCCGCTGCCAGCCTGCAGTTTAAAACCTGTGACTTCAGGTTTGGATTGGGTTCCCCAATAAAAGCCACGTTCAGTCACTGTAAATCCTCCTTCTGAGATTACATTTCCAGCGCCCACCGCCGATGTTCCTAATATATCGCTCAATGGCAATGTTTCAACAATCGGCAAGCTTGGGTTGGGCTGATAATGAACCGTAACCGTCCAGGTATTGTTATTAACCTTGTTGTTATAGGTTTGACAACCTGCATATCCAGATGAACTTTGGGTTCGGCCGGCATGCAATTCAAATAGAATATTGCCACCACCGCTTACCTCGTTGGCAATATCAAGTCCCTGGCGGTTGTAAGAAAATGTTCCAATACTGTTGCCTGAACCGGCATGAAGCATCGTTTCCTGGTTTCCGCCAGGCGAAACACAACGCAATTGCGAACGCTGCTGCGACATCCAGGAAGAATTCAGGGCAGTCATCTGGTAACTCACATCCACACCAAGAATGACAGCGTTTGCTGGAATGGTAATAGCTAACATACCCGGGCACGCTGAAGCACCATTCGTTGTGATAAAAGCATCATCAGTGGGTAAATCACCAAGTGTGTAGGTCGCTGTTGCAGTTTGCAGAAAGTTTGCTGCTACTGTTTTAGCTGAGTTCATTAATAGGTTCACCGGGTTGGTGTTGCCCGTCAGGTCTCCGTCCCAACTGAAAAATGATGATCCAACATCTGCATTTGCCTGCAAACTCACAATACTGCCTTCTGGAAAGCTTACTGGTTCCGTATAAGCAATTCCATCTACTTCAACACTGCCGTTTCCTGAAAAGTTAAGGCTAAGTGGATATAATTGTTTCACGTACACATAATCTGATTTTTCCCTGAAGTGGATCCCATCAACCAGCACAGTAATTGTTTTGTGACCCGAGGTATTGTATACAACCTGGTGCGGACCCTGACCTGTTGCCGAAGCAGGAACAGCACCATTGCCAAAATTCCATTGCCATGTGCTATAAGGGCCAGCAGTAGTTGCATCGGTGAACAGCACAGCATCACCTGGTTCGCAAATTAATGGATCGGCAATAAAATTGGCTACTTCTTCAGAAATTCCGGTAACGCTTATATCATCAATGCTCCAGTAATATGCCCATGTGCCGGTAAAGTTCCATTTGAATTTAACAGCCTGTTGGCCGTCAACAGCAGCAATCTGTTCATTAAAAGTTGATGGATTTGGAATGGTACTGGTCCATGTTTGTATGGTCTGCCAGGTTGAACCATTGTCAATACTATACGAAAGTTTAGCCGTCGATGCCGAGCTGTATTGCCTGAAATAATGCTTGAAAGATAAAGTAACATCAGTATATCCTGAAAAATCGAAGGTGGGTGAGATTATATCTGAGTTCTGGGTATTGCCCTGTCCGTAACCATCACTGTTGAGGAAGGCAACATTTCCTGTTGTTCCAATCACTCTGAAAGTGAATATTCCTATTTCCCAAACCTGACCCAATGACTTGTTATCAATAATTGCCCAACAGGGTGGCAACTCTGTGCCGGCATTAAAGTCTTCCAGGAAAGGCAGTTCAGTAACTACCATGCAATCTGTTGATTCCATAGTTGAACGGCCGGCGGAATACTGGTTCAAATCATTGACTGACCATATTTTGTAATAGTAATAAGTTGCATCAGTCAGGTCGGTATGCTGAAAAGTGGTGTTGCCACCACGGTATAGCACCACGCCTCCCCCAGGTATCACTTGGCCGGGGAGGTAGGTCTCACCTTCTGTGGGATCCCCAATATTATCAGTATATGACCAGGCAACTACGACATCATCAACCTGTTGATTTTTTTGCCATGTTAAATTAATCTGATTTGATCCTGAAGCATCAGCATTGAAGAACACAGGGTTCATTACTGTGGCCATCATATCAGCAACCTCGTTCAGCGCCTTCAAAGCATTCACCCTGCCGGTACCCAGTTTTCCAATGTAATTCGGATTGACGTCATAATGATCATCGGTCGCGTTTTTTAGAATGTACTTCATGTCATCATTTGTGAGCATGAGACCATTCCTGTTAGCATAAGATGCCATCAGGGCAGCAACACCCGAAACATGCGGACATGCCATCGAGGTTCCCTGGTAATAACCATATGTATTTCCGGTAAGGGTGCTTAAAACGCCTCGTGCGCTTAATGAATTGGTTTCGCCACCAGGTGCTGAAACATCAATCCATGTGTCGTAATTTGAATACCAGGCTTTTTTATCCTGATTGGAGGTGGCTGCAACTGAAAATGCCCCTGAATAACAACCCGGGTACCATTGGCCCGAAGCATTTGAGTTGCCAGCGGCAAAAATGGTGATTCCTCCAGCCATTACATTTCCACCTCCGTGGAGGTTGAAATAATCAATGGCGTCAAGAATAGCAGCATCATATACACCAACATAGGTATAACCCCAGCTATTCTGGGAAATGCAGGCACCGTTATCCGCAGCATACACTGGTGCAAGATGAAAACCTCCGCTGCTGGAAGCTGTAAAGACCTGGCACGACATCAACCTGACACCGTCGCCGCTGCCTGAACCGCCGGCCACACCTGAAACTCCAACTCCATTGCTGTTTACTGCAGCCACTGTTCCGGCAACGTGGGTGCCGTGGTTGTGCGCAATAAGAGTAGGTGTATTGTTCACAAAATTGTAACCGATTCCTGACCACATATTCGCAGCAATATCGCTGTGATTGATCTGGATACCACCGTCAACAATTGCTACAATTATATTGCTGTTTCCTTTTTCCACATCCCAGGCTTGCTGCAGGCTGATGTCAGCTCCTGGTGTTCCGGCTTGTTGCCCCGTATTGTTGTAATGCCACTGGGCTGAATACTGGGGATCGTTGGGCGACCACAGGATGATTAAACTGTCGCCGGCAGGGTTCGCAGATTCTTTTTTACCGAAAGCAGGATCATCAATAACGAGTTGCTTTTTATATTCCGGTTCAGCAAACTCAATGTCAGCCAATGCCGAAAACTGACGAACCGCTTCCGCAACATCAGCCCGCGAATCCATGGTGAGTTCGTACCAAAGGTTTAGTCCCCATGCCTTGTGACGTTCCTGAAGCTGTGAACTTAAGGTATTTGCTTCGTTAAGCGCAGCAAACAGGGGTTTGTATTCCCTGATTCCGTAAACCTTGTTCAGTTCATCCATTTCTTCATGTCCGGTAGTAACAAAATCGGCTTCACCTGAATTCAACGTCCTCTCACTGAAACTCTCATATAAAGCGGGTTTAATCTTGATTTTGATCCTTCCAGCTTCCCATGCGTCGGGCGATAGTTTGCTTACATTAATGGGCGGGCGTTCTCCGCGTTTTACCTCATAAATTTCTTGCGAAAGCAATTGCCCTGTCATTACACAAGCTGCAAGTAGCAATAAACCCACTTTAATCATTTGTTTCATAGTCATTAGTTTAATATTTAGTTCCATTGGCCCATATAAAAAGGGCAAAACTCAGGCAAGCACGCCTGCATTAGCTTCATGCGCATGACCAACTGAATGAAATAAAATGAATGATTATTACCCCTCCCCCCTGAGAAAAGTCCTAATTATCAGTATCAGCAGTCGTTTTGCATATACATTTTAATAAAGAGTCGGGCATAACGTGTATGCCCAACCCTATATTCAAATAAAACTCCTCTTCTGATAGGAGTTAATACCGGAAAAGCAGAAAGGTGATACGATATCATCAAACTTAATTTTAAATATCATACTTTAACTAAATCACCTCTTTGATAATTAATCTAATATGATTTCAAAGAAAACCCGGAAAGAAAAGCAAGAAAAACCTTTTTTTATGCTTTTCCGGTATCGGCTAATGAATGGGTAAAATATTTATAAAAAAAAGAACTAATTCCGAATTATTCTATTGACCCCAGAATAATCTTTTCTTGTGACCTTAATCATATATAACCCTCTGGGATAAGGAGAAAGGTCTAGTACCAAATGGCTGTTTACCGGAAAAGCAGAATCGAAAATCTTATTGCCGATTGAATTGAATATTTCAACTGAAACCGGTTCCGGTTCTGAGACTTCAAGTAACAGAATATTGACAATACCTTCTGTTGGATTCGGAAATACCTGAAAGAACGATGACTTTGCATGTTCAATACTATCCGGATCAGAGCCGGACTTGAGTAAATCAAGTATATCAGTATTTACCTCACCTGAAGCCAGTAAATATTCGGTGTTGCTGCAATAGTCGCCATTGTTTTCAATGTGAGCGTTCATATAACTGCCGTATTCCAACCAGGTTCCATCAAGAAAAATTATATTTTGGCCGGCTGCTAAAATTGCATTGCCTCCCTGGTTCACAGTAAAGGTAGTTCCTCCACCGGCCACAAATATTGTTTGTGATGCAGCAAAGCAATCCGCTGCACCGGAAGGTACATTAATATCCTGAACCAGTAATGTAACCGGAATCACAGAAGTGCCACTCACCATTACATTGTCAATATACCAGTAATCAATCTGGTAATGGTTGCCTTCGATCACAAAGGCCAGATAAGTAGTTGGCCCAAGGTTATGCACAATCGGAACGCTCGTTTGGGTAGAAGGAATGTTTCCATTTCCTGAGTTATAACTCCATGATTCATCAGTCCAGTTAACCCTATCAAGACTAGACTGAATTTTCAAAACACATCCGGATCCATAGTCGTCGTAAAATTGCCTGAATGAAAGTGTAACATCTTCATGCCATGCCATGTTGATTGCCGGTAAAATAAGACGCGATGTGCCTGTGGAATTGGTATAAGCTGCACGCATCTCATAAGCGGCACCTCCGGCATTTGCTGTATTGTTTACATTCCATCGGTTGGATGTGATCCCGCCCAAAAAGACCTGCTCCCAGCAATCCGGAAATGAAGCATTGTCAAAGGTTTCAGAAAAATCAGGGATAAAGACAGCACATGCCGTTGAGAAACTCCATACCGGACCTTCTGTGGCCAACCCGGCAACTGTGTTGAGAGCAATTACCTGCCATGTGTAGGCAGTTTTTGAGTCAAGCCCCTGGTAAGAGAATGCCCCTGCCAACACAGCATTGGCATTATTGACTACTGTATCCATTTGGCCTTGCATCCCGAATAAAAGATGATAGGCATCGGTATTGATCCCAAACTGCCATTGCAGTTCGCCGGCAAGCGGAACATCAACAGATAAGTGCAGAGGCTGGGGATCAAACGGAGCTTCTGGATTATCCCCTGCTTCAAAAACATGAGGATCGTGATAACCCATGAACGAGTGCATTTCGCGGCGGCCTGATGAATCAGCAGCAAAAATATAATATGAAACATGGCCTCCATTCAATAGAAAAGGAATTGATGCGCTATAAGTGTGACCAGAACCATTCAGCAGTTGAATCGTATCCCAGGCTCCGGCATTAACGCGATAAATCAAGAGCAATGAATCCGTATAAAGGCCAGCGCCACTATAAGGAATTATATTAGCCGAAACTTCATATCCGGGCAAAACTGGCTGCTGGTTCAGTATTGGCATGTGGCTGATACAAAGCATACCACGGTCAGCAATTTCTTTGGTGCGGCAGTGCAGCGCATCGCTGCTTAGCCACGATCCTGTAAAACCAATAACTTCATAACCTGGCATGGCAGCTTCATAAGCAGCCAAAGCCTGGGCATCCCATGATGTGCCCATTACAGGTACCAGCACTTTTTCATTCAGGATGAGCGAGTTGGTATAAGGTTGCCTGTTTGGTGTATAAACACGGTAAACCCTGTATGGCGTCCCATACGAACTGGATTGTTGAGAGAAATACTCTGCTACCTCTTCGTAGGCCCAATAACGGGAGTCTGACTCTGGAACCTGGGCTATAAGTATTTTGTCCGGTGCCAGGAACTTTCCCCAGCAATCAATATGACGGATCGAACTGGCGGGTGGATCCAGGGTAGTGTGATAAGTATTGATGCCGAGGTAATCGGACATCATTTGTAATACATAAGGCTGGTTATTTCCATTTTCCTCAATAACAAGGTCGGTTGAAGCAGAAATACCGACACCATCGGTCATGTAATTTCCTCCGGTGTGAACCAGGCTCATGCCATAAAGTGGTATGTTAAGGAATCCGGCAACAATTACAGGAATTTCATCATCGTACGGCCGAGGACGGTTATATACAAAATCAACTATGCCCACCTGATGGTTTTGATCGGCAACAAACCAGGGTCCATAATCTCTTGTCCAATACGAGTTGGTAGGCGCATGAATAAAAACACAATTGTCAAGATCAACCCCGGCTCCCAGATAAGCGGAGCGTGCCTGGTTCTCGGTTGTTTGATTGGCCACAATGGTGATCACTTTACAGTTGCTTGCCATTTCAGCCACAAGTGCAAGCGAAATCCCAAGCGGATAGCGTATCAGAACGGCCTCATTGCGTTCCCACTCGGCAATGTTTCTTACAGGTGAAAGCGGCGGATCAGTGGCAACGAAATCGCGGCCAATCTCAGCTTTGCGTGTAAGCTCTTCGGAAGTGAAGCCTTTGGGAAGCGGATTTTGCTCGTATGGATTAATATCCTGAGACTTTCCGAAGTAAAAAAGATTGAGAAAAGCAGTTAAAACTATCAATTTGCGCAGGGACATACAAAGCGTTTTAGAAGCTTCAAAAGTACTTTAATCCTTTAAACAACAAGCTAATCAATGATGTACTTTATCAATTGTCAGTTAAAATTTCATTACTTTTTTTAAGCTTACATGAGTACCCTGCAAGACCTTAACTATGTAAAAACCGGCTGGTTTGCCTGCCAGATCGAACGTAAACCGATTTACGTCTGAAATAAAATTGTCAGACACTTTCTCGCCCATCGCCCCAAAAACTTCCACTGATGTTCCCTGGATACCCAATGGGTCATAAATTTCGATGGTCAATGGACCGCTGGTAGGATTGGGATAAACATTAAAGATTGGTTCATCGCGCCCTGCCATCTTTTCACGGCTTAGATCATTTTGAACCGGTTCGCCTTCCACCTGGTCATATACTGCAAGCAGGCTTTTATTGTTGTTGCAGTATTCCCCGTTCGTGTCAATCAGGGCATGGAAACTGCCACCAGTCTTTACCCACGTTCCTTCCAAAAGCAGGATATTATGCCCGGCAACCAGTGTGGCTGTTGCTCCATCTTCAATTAAAAAACTTGTACCGGATCCGGCGACTGAAATTGTTTGCGATGCTGCATAGCATTCGCTATCACCAATGTTCAGTTCAATATTCTGTAGCAGGATTTCAGCCGGAGGACCAGTATAAGTTCCGTTGATCTGCACATCATCAAGTACATTGGCGCGACCCCAAAGGTCAATTCCCTCGAAAGCGATCTGGTAAGTTGAGGATGGGTTCGGAAGAATGATATTTTCCACTAAAGTCCATTGGGCTATATTTCCAATAAAGGCATCTCCAATCTGAACCCATGGATCAGAAGGGTCTGACCGGTAATAGAGTATAAGTTCATTCTGGTCGCCCGACCAGCTTTCCTGTCCATACCAGAAACTGAGAATGATATTTTCGTAGTTATTGAAATTCAGAACCGGAGATACAAGTTTTGTGATCCAGGGACCGCCACTTGTACTTGTGAACCTGGCATTCTTGTCACCATTGTGGGCAGTTAAAATTTGGCCCCCGCCGGCACCGCTTGCAAATGACCAGCGTTTGTTTCCTGTTTCTGTGATCTGTGTCCAGCAATTGCGTGTACCTGAACTATCCTCAA
Source organism: Bacteroidales bacterium (assembly GCA_014860575.1). NCBI lineage: Bacteria > Pseudomonadati > Bacteroidota > Bacteroidia > Bacteroidales > Bacteroidales bacterium. The sequence goes on along the minus strand of JACZJK010000054.1, from coordinate 55,565 downwards.
ATGTTTCAGTAAATGGAAGCGTGTAAACCGGGCAATCAGTTGTAGCAGCAGCCACTTTACCTATTGAGTATTCATGATCTTCTGACCACGCCCATATCTTATAATAATACCTTGTAGCCTGGCTCAAGCCCGAATGAACAAAGGCGTTTGCACTGCCACTGAACAAAACGGTTCCGCCACCTGGCAAAGTTTCGCCAGCATTATAAGTTTGTCCTGCTTCAGGCGATCCGATGAGGTAGCTATCAGACCATACAAGAAGTACATCGTCATCATCCGGGTTGTTGACCCAGTTGATCTCAATGGATTCAAGCCCTGCTGATTCAGCCGAAATGCTGTTGGGGTTGGGCAATGTAACCGGCCCATCCCAGCTTAAGCCGGTATGCATCGAAATCCAATCTTCAAAATACGAAACCCTGGCCCACACTCCCGGATACAAAGGCTGAGCACAGCCAAACCCCCAACTTGTAACACCTGCCACACTGAAGCCCAATTCACTTCCCGGATCAGCAACCACCAACGGGCCACCGCTATCACCCTGGCAGGCATCAATGCCGCCGGTTCCGAGAAAACCAGCGCAAAGCATATCATCAGTGATCGCCCCGGGTGCGTAACCACCTATTGTCATGGCATCTTCGTTGGAAACAATGGGTAGCTGAGCAAACTGAAGAATATTGGAACTCGGCCCACCCTGGGATAAAGCTCCCCAACCTGTAATGACAGCCATCACTCCGGGATCGGTATAGCCATCGTCAGCATGTGCCTGGGTGATTATTGGAATTGCCTTTACGTTTGGACCCGATAAATCCAGCGGTGATGCTAATTGAATGAGAGATACATCATTGGAATAAGGCGAGTAATTGGGATGATTTATCTTTTGTATAATGAACCTGTCCTGGCCTGTAAGATCAGTGCGGTTGGTAACACCGGCACGGATGCGATTTGGGGTTCCGCAATGCGCAGCGGTGAGTATCCAATTTTCGCCTAGAACTGTACCAGCACAAAACTGCGTCCCGGAAGTGGATATAAGAGCCACATGCCAGGGATAATCTTCAATATTTGCATCACCTCCGCCAACAATCCTGCCTGAACGCCAACCGAAATCTTCATAGAAGCTATCAATAAATTTGCTTTCCTCTTCCAGATCCCTTTCAACGGAATCACCTGGAGGAAACGAGTCATGAAAACCGTTTGAAGATCTTATTGGGTAGATTGATTTGTAGTCTGACCCCTGTCCATTTGCCGGGATAGAAGCATACATCAACAGCGATGCTAAAAGAAAGATCGAGTAAAAGGATGTTTTCATTACTTACAGCATTTTGCAACCTCAATGAATTGAGGTAGTATTTTTTAATTAATTGGCAAAAAGTGTTTCTCCGCAGGAAGTGATGTAAACCATTGCTTTAAAAACTGAAAATGAATCAATGCCATCCAGACACTGATGATTTCAGAAAGAATGATCTTTTAATTCGGGATTTAACAGTTCGCTGGCAACAATTGTTTTTGCAAACTGTCAATTAATTAGAAATGAAGTATCAAAGATAGGAAGGGTTTATCTGATGATGATCTTTTCAAAACCAGTTTCACGACCCATCATCACTCTGATTAAATAAACTCCCCTGGGCCAATGCGACAGATCAAAGTGATGATGACCATTGCCAGTTACACTTATTTGCAAAATTTGTTCGCCCATCAGGTTATATATGATAACTGGAACCAATTCCGGCTTGACTTCAGTAAGCAAAGCCAAGGTAAAAGCTCCATTACTGGGATTTGGAAATATTTTATAGTTGGAAGATTCTGGTATAATTTCGTTGTGTAATCCGGCAACTTCAGATTCATCATTCCTGGTCATCACCATGGTTTCCGGGTTCGCACAATAATCATTATTGGTTGCGATCCGTGCAAGGAAATAAGCACCTTCATTCACCGATGTGCCTTCCAGGAAAACAATATTCTGTCCTGCAACTATTTCGGCGATAGCATCAGCTTCAACAAGAAAAACACTTCCTGCTCCTGCCAGTGTGATTGTTTGTGTTGCATCAAAACATTCGGCTTGATACTGGGACAAAGTTATATTTTCAAGGTAAAGTTCGGTAGGTAAGGCAGTAGTAAACTCCAACTGTTGTCCATAAGCCATTCCTGCACTGTTTACAGCATAGGCTTTCACATAATACGTTGTTTTAGGGGCAAGGCTGTTCAATACACCGCTAAATTCTCCATTGCCGTTTCCTAAAGAAAACTGGGATCCACTGATTTCAGGGTTTGGATCCAGGCTCCAGTAAACACCCTTGTCTGATACAAGGGCACCACCGTTGGAAATGATGTTACCACCAACCCGGGCAGAGGTTGACAGAATATCTGTTGCCTCTACTGTTTCAACAGCCGGCACAACAGCTGGAGGTAAATAATACACCTTGATCGTCCAGGTATTGTTGTTAACCTTGTTGTATGTTGTATTACAACCAGTTCCGCCCCAGGTTCTGCCTGCATGAAGCTGGAACTGTATTGTACCTCCTCCGGTGACGTTATTTGCAATGCTCAAACCAGTACGGTTATAATTAAATGTACCTGTTGTGTTTCCCGAACCCCAGGCAAGAGCGCTTTCTGCCACTCCACCGGTCGAAATGCATCTGAGTTGAGTACACTGCTCTGACATATACCCATAATTTAATGCTGTCATCGAGTAACTAACATCTACCGCAGTTATGATTGCACCAGTTGGTATTGATATGCTTAAAGTTCCCGGGCAGGATGATGCGCCTGGCAGGCTTTGAAATGAAAAATCAGTAGAAATATCACCAGCGCTATAAGTTGCAGAAGCAAGGAATGAAAAACCGGCGATAATGCTTTTATCGGCATTCATCAATAAATTATAAGGGTTTGATGTACTGTTGGCATCACCTGACCAACCGGTAAAAGTTGTAGAAACATCTGCAATGGCAAGGAGGCTTACTGTACTTCCTTCCTTCAACGTGAGTGCTCCTGTATATGGAATACCATCAACTGAAACTGAACCAGCACCATTTACACCAACCGAGAGGGTGAACCAATCCTTTACCTGCACATAATTCGCTTTTTCCCTGAAATATAAGCCATCAACGGTTAATGAAATCGTTTTACCTCCCGGTGTATTATAAACTACTTCGTGCGGACCCGGGCCGATTGCCGTGGCAGGCACAGCGCCTTCGCCAAAATTCCATTCCCAAATGGTGAAGACTCCACCTCCCGAAGCATCCGAAAAAACTACGGTTTCGCCAGTGGCAGGGGCAATCGGATCGGCAATGAAATTGGCATAAGGACCAGATGTCATAACATCAAGATCTGTAATATACGGGATGCGATTATAGGCAGTGATGGCCAGGGTAACCTCGTCACCAATTGAAAGTCCAGAAGTTGAAATATTAATGAGGCCAGCAATTGCGCTCGCTGTGCTCATAATTTCCCCATTTCGTGTGATAACAGCAAAAGCATCATCTGCATCACAGGCAATTTCAAAATCGCCTGAGCCGAAGCTAATATGAGGATCATGGTTCACACTCATTGCTATGGCATTGTCGGTGCGGATTTTTAGTGTTGGATCGCCAAATACGGTCCAGGTTTCAGCAGTTTTATAGCCGTAGCTATCGGGGTTAAGATCCAGCATTTTATACACGCCGTTAATGGATATACCACCGTAACTACGTTTGGTATTGCTTGTGTATAACTCTGTCATGATATCATTAAACTCGTCCTGCGCATCCATTGGCGGGTGCCAGGGCTGATTGATTGTTGACATAAAAACCGCCACAGCACCTGTGGGTTCATTCTGACTATTGGTTGCCCTTAACCAGGTTTCGGCAAAACAGGTCTGCCCCTGAAACTGCCCATTTACACAGGCAACCGCCCAGATAAATGGCAGCTTTCCGGCATTGGTCAATGCATTAACGTGTGTAGCGCTGTAGCCTGCTACACTCCAACCTGTAACAGAACCGTGATTGCAATAATTGATAACGCCCACACCATCGTTGATGCGTTGTGATATCAGCGCCGCAGTAGTATTTGCAAGGCCTGGCACATTGCCATCATATTCTCGGTAAACTACATCATAAGTATAGTTTAAGAGTTTACCTCTGATCAGATCCATGTGCACATAGTCGGCTTCACCGCCATTATGCCCCATACCAGCACCTTCATTGCGGGCAATGCCAAGTCCGTGATGCAACCAACCATTACTGAGATCAAAAGCCTGTTCATATTCCAGGCTTCTTTGAACCTGGGTTTGAACCTGAGCAATATTCTGAGCCGAAAACCTGCCAACGAAAATTTCCTGGTACCTGTCAGAACCGGCCAGGTAACCATAGGCATTATCAGAGTAACCTTCGATAAGGCCGATGTTATATGGTGGAATCTGTTCTGCATCGCCGACCAGTAAAACATACGCCAGATTATTGGCATTATAGTAATTGCTTATGTAAGATTTGATCGCAGCGGGTGTAGTGCCAACAGAAGAAAGTGCTACCATCTCGGTTGGGATTCCTATTGTATTCTTCCATTCCACAAAAGGTTGCATGGCGCTCTGGAAAGCATCGTAGCAAATGATCAGCATCTGACCTTCTTCCTCGAGAGGCGTATAGCGCATATTTTCGCCGAAGTTTATAAACTGGCGGTTATAAATCGTTTGAAACTCACTGATAACATTATCCTGCAAACGGTTCCGGACTAAAACATTTTCACCCGTTTTTCCGGTTGAATATGCCCTGATGGTAAGTTCGGTGTATATCCTTAAGGTTTTGGTTCCGGGATTATATTGGAACGGATAAATATCAAGGGCCTGCCCCCTGAAATCGCGCAAAATATAAGGCTCATTGAGCCTTGCAAGTTTGCCTGGATAAAAACCGTCGCGTTCATACCAGGGGCCATAAACAAAAGGAATTGAATCCGGATCCTGATTTCTGTCGAACTGCCCTTTCGATGGTGCTATATCAATTCCGCTGAGTTCAATGAACTTACTGGATGTTACTTCAAACTCCATCTGATCCATGTCCGGAATGATAATGGATCGAACCAGCTTGGGAAGGTCTGGTGCTCCCTTCTTCGTGATTGCATGTGCGTCAGTTGCAGTGAGTATTTGCGCCGGGCCTTTGGGGGTCAACACTTCAATCAATTTATACTCATCAATGGTAATATTTAGTATAACCTCTTCCTGGCTGCCAGAAACAAGATTGATCGGGTTCTGAGAGAAAATTAGGTTGTGAAACAAGGATAGCGCCAACACAACGCAGAGGGATAAAGTTCGCATCATATAATTTAATTTGATGGGTTATTAGAAACCGACACTACCCACAGCAAATTTGTGCAACAAATACAATGATCAACAAGAAATGGTACATCCGTAAGTAATATCGGTCACGCAAAGCTACAACAGAAAATCTTCTGCTAATGCCTGGATGCATATTTTGTAATAATGATTGCCAGGCAAAAGCAGAAGAGCATCAACCAACGAATTATTTAAACACTATCTTATTAGTTACTGTTTTGTTTCCGTTTATTGCCTTCACCATATATATTCCGGCAGGCAGGGTGAGCGGAATAGTATGCAGGCCAATGGTTTGCAAATTTTCCTGAACTAACAATTTACCTTGCATATCATAGATTCCGACAATGGAAGCAGGGACCTGGTTCTGTACATACAGGCGGTTACCAACCACGTAAATTATATTAGTATTCAGAACAGGGTCTGACCCAAGACCAATAGCTGATTTCTTAAAATGTATTCTGAACCGGTTGTTATCATCCGTTGTGTTTGCAATAAATGAGTAAGAGCGAATCTGACGGAGATCGTGCATTATGCCGGTGATCAAATCCTCAAGTATAACTCCTTCAAAACTCTCTAGTCCTGATGCTTCAATCGTATGTATTGCGGATATGCCTGGCTTAAAACCAAGGATGATGGCTTCATTTTCGTTTACAGCCGGCATGAAGCTGATACTCCACTTTTTATCTTCTTTTTCCGACCACAAGCCCGGGGCATCTGGTTTCATAGAGAAAAATTTCTCCGCGCCGCCTGCTGCAACAGCATGGCCAAATTCCAGGGAAATCTCATCACGGTATGGGTTCGCAGTAGTACTGACAGCTAGCTTTAGCAGTTGACCGTTGTTTCCTGAGTTCTTGATCCAGTACTGCTGGCTATGCACCCGAACTTCATTGTTCATGGTCAACAGCCCGTTTTCTGCAGCCTTCACCCAGAATCCCTGCATTGGGGCAATATTTCTGGTCACGTTGTTGGTTCCTTCATCGGAGAGTGAAGCAGAGTTGTAGGCGCCATACTGGCCGGCCTCGGGGTTCCAAATCCAGATTGTGTAACCGGCAGGATCGCCAGAGGAAGCAAGGCTATTTCTAGTCCAGCCAGATTCAGCTTTCCAGTCAATTGACGATGGATATGGATTTCCGACCAGGTTAAAGCCGGGATTATCATCCGGATGCGCCTGGTGCGAAAGGTCGAAGCTGATTTCGCCCTGGTTCAGGATGCCGGAAAATTCTTTAAGTGGATTGCCATTGTATGCAGCCAGGTAAGCTTTTGCTGAGAGGAAAGTATTACCGCTGTTGGCATCTTCCCATGTAGGCCAAACTATAGTATTGGAAAAGTTGACCCAGGTATTTGCAGGTTCATACCAGGTCATAAAACTTCCATCGTTAAAATTACCTGGGTTGGCGGCCTCAATTGAGTGAGAAGCTACTGGTGAGGAAAGCTGATGCCACGCCATCGGATCACCACTGATATAGCGCTCAACTGTAGCTTCAATTCCGGGAGTTGAATGAAGCAGGGAAGCATCGGGAATTGTACTTGCCGGAGTTGATGTGTTTGAAAGTAATACCAATCCGGAGTTTCCTTCATTGTTCTTCACCTCACCAAATATTGTTAATTCACCGCCTGGGGCTATTGTAAGATTTGATCCAGCCGAGATCATAAGATCATGAACTTCAAGGCTTGTGCTTACTGTTGGATTTAGATCGCAAGGTAAGATCACAACATTCGAATTTACATCAGGTACTCCTTTGGTCCAGTTTGCGGGGTTATGCCAGTTAATACATTCCGCACCCAACCACACCCAAAATGGCGGTGCATCGCTGGTAAGAAAAATATCATCTAAAGCTACGGGATAACCTCCCGTTTGTTGGTAAACAAATCCAAACCTGACTGTTTTTCCAGCATAGGCCGTTACATCTATAAATTGCTGATCCTGGTAAAGGTTATTTTGCTCTCCTACCCAGGATTGTAGTGTATTCCAGTTTCCTTCGCTAAAAACAGTCAGGTAAAAATTTGTTGGTTTAGGGCCCTGGCCGGCATCATTGGCATACCAGAGCCAGAACGACAGTTCAACAATGTAATCTGTTGGTATTTCGAGCTGCGGTGAGATTGCCCAGGTATAATCCGGGGCAGTATAATTAATAGCTAATGATGCTTGTCCATTCTTGATATAGGTTTCAGGAGTAGTTAGTCCGTCAGTGAGTGTGTTTAATATCCAGGCGTCAGCAATGGCATCAACAAGGTTATTGCCATTTAAGCCACCATCTGCCGCTGTGTTGCGTTTGATATCCCATCCCGCTGGAACAGTGGTAAAGGTTGCAGCAGGTTCAAAATCCTCAGTATAAACCACTACCTGTTCATTCACTGAAACATAGTCAGCTTTGATTTCGCTGTAAACACCGTCAAGGGTAAGGCTGACTGTTTTTTCGCCATTGGTATAATACACTACTTCATGAGGACCCTGGCCACTTGCTGCCGGAGGATCGGCGCCATCACCAAATTCCCATTCCCAGCTAGAGTAACTTGTGCTGCCTACTGCATCGGCAAAAGTGATGGTTTCACCTACAAGGGCATTGGTAGGTTCAGCAGTAAAATATGTAGAAGGCCCGGTTACAGTTCCGCTCACTCCAATATCGTCAATGCTCCAGTAGTAGGCCCATGTACCTGTAAAATTCCATTTAAACTTCACCGCACCCTGGCCACCAACTTCAGGAATAATCTGATTAAAACTTGATGGATTAGGGATTGTACTTGTCCAGGTCTGCAGTGTTAACCAGGTCAATCCATTGTCAATGCTGTAAAAGAGGCGGGCTGTTGAGGCTGAGCTATATTGCCTGTAATAATGCGTAAATGTAAGTGTCACATCCGTATATCCTGAAAAATCGAAGGTAGCGGAGATCAGATCAGAATTTTGCGAGTTACCCTGACCATAAAAGTCGCTGTTCAAATAAGCATAGTTACCGGTAGTTCCGGTAAGTATGGCTCCACGTCCAAATTTCCAAACCTGACCGTTTCCTTTATTGTCAATAACAGCCCAGCAGTTTGGAGCATTTGAGCTTTCATTAAAATCCTGGATGAAAGGCAATTCAGTGTATAATTCACAATCGGTACTGGCTGAAACTTCACGACCTGAAGAATACTCAATGAGATCATTCACTGACCATATTTTGTAATAATAGGTCGTTGCATCCAGTAGATCAATGTGTTCAAAGGATTCAAGAGCGCCTTTATAAAGTATGGTGCCGTTTCCGGGAAGTGTCTGACCAACTTCATAAACAATGCCGTCAATAGGGCTGGCAATTGAATCTTCAAGTGACCATGCTAGAATAACATTGTTGCCTTGTGGATTTTTCTGCCAACTCAGGTTAACCTGGTTCGCACCAAGCGCATTGGCATTTAAAAACAATGGGTTCATGATTCCGGATAGCATATCCTGAACCTCTACCAGCGCCTTAAAGGCATTTACCCTGCCGGATCCCAGTTTACCTGTAAAGTTTGTATTTACAGCGTAATGATTATCAGTTGTGTTTTTGAGAATTTGTTTCACATCAGTATTCAACAATGAAAGCCCATTGCGTTGAGCCAGTGAAGCAACCAATGCAGCAATTCCAGAAACATGCGGGCAAGCCATTGAAGTACCCTGGTAATACCCATAACTGTTTCCGGTTAAGGTACTCAAAACGCCGCGTGCGCTCAATGAATTGGTTTCACCCCCTGGTGCCGAAACATCAACCCAGGTGTCGTAATTTGAATACCATGCTTTTTTGTCCTGGTTATTGGTAGCAGCCACCGAAAAAGCGCCCGAATAACAACCCGGGTACCACTGGCCACTTGCATTGCTGTTTCCGGCAGCAAAAATTGTTATACCCCCAATGAGAGAGTTTCCACCACCATTCACATTGAAATAGTCAATTGCATCCAGAACCGAGGCATCGTAAACCCCCACCTGGGTGTAACCCCAACTGTTCTGTGATATGGAAGCGCCATTATCTGCTGCATACACCGGTGCAGTATGAAAACCGCCACTGCTTGAAGCAGTAAATACCTGGCACGACATTAGTCTGATGCCATCACCACTTCCCGAACCACCGGCAACGCCAGCAACTCCAATATTGTTATTATTTACGGCAGCAACCGTTCCTGCTACGTGTGTTCCATGATTATGAGCAACAATAGTGGGAGATCCGCTTACAAAATTGTACCCCACCCCCGACCACATATTGGCAGCCAGATCGCTGTGATTGATCTGAATACCTCCATCAACGATGGCCACAATTACATTATTAAATCCTTTTTCAAAATCCCAGGCCTGCTGCAGTTTAATATCGCAACCGGCTGTTCCTCCCTGTTGGCCGGTATTGGTGTAATGCCACTGATTATTGTATTGCGGGTCGTTTGATGACCAGCGCATCGGCAAGGTATCGCCGGTTTGAATTTCAGAGACTTTCTTACGGAAATCCGGATCATCAATTACAAGCTGCTTTTTGTATTCCGGTTCGGCAAGTTCAATATCATTCAATGAAGAGAACATCTTCACGGCTTCGAGAACATCGGTTTTTGCATCTATTGTCAATTCGAACCACAAATGCAAACCCCAGGCCTGATGCCTCGCCTCATAGTGAAATGCTTTTGAATTGGTTTCATAAAGTGAGGAGAAAAGAGGCTTATAGTCACTTACACCCAAACTTCGGTTCAATTCATCCAACGCATCTATGCCTGTTTCAACAAATCCCAACTCGCCCGCAACCATCCTTTTATTGCCCAAGTATTCAAATAGTTGGGGTTGAACCTTGATCTTCAGTATGCCAGGTTCATAAGCATCGGGTGTGACTTTTGTAAGGTCAATTGGTGGACGTTCTCCACGTTTGATTTCATATACTTCTTGTGCAAAAACGTTGCTGCTCAATAGGTAAAACCCCAGAACAATCAGCTTAAGGTAATTCATTCTCTTCATCTCCAGGTCTTTTAAGTTGCTTAACTTAATTCTTAATTGCTTTATACCAAAAGGAGAATGAAGTTTCCGGCATAACTGTTATAATCGTTTTTTCCAATTGCCTTCGCTCATTTTGTGTATGGAACTCCATGAATCCCGAAGAACTTTTTGATAACTTTTAACATCCCCTTAGGGGTGGATTTCAAAAGATCATATCAGTTTCAATCGCTGGCTTTTAGAAAAGAGTTAGGTAACCTGGTGTTACCTAACTCTGATTACAAAGCTGAATAAATCCCCTTCTGATATGATTAATACCCTTAAGTAAAAAATGTAGCAATTAGCATTGAACAGATTTTTCAACCGATTTAATTTACAAAAACACATAAATCTATGTCACTGTGCTACAACATCATACTGTTGAGATGAATTATTGGCACCAAATCACCAATTCGTAAATATTTTTTACTAACAATATTGAGGCGTTCCTTAAGGCTTTCAGGAAATATGGTCTTTTGCTAACGACATTTATAAAAAGCTCGGACTCAAAAGAAAATGGCCGTAGTGGTTAAGCCGGTCTTCTGCACATATTGGATTTTAGTACTTTTGCCTTCCAATGAAGCATCTGAAATAGCCTATTCCAATGAAACGGTTTGATTATTTTAATTGTAATTGAATAAGTGAATGATCTGAGTAATAATGCTAAGCTTTCTGACCAATATGCCCGAATCAGATAATAGTTTTTTAAGACACGTTCTTCAGTATCCTATCTATTAATTCTTCTAATATTTACTAAATATCGCAAAATCATTATGATAAACAGCCAACTCCTCAACCCAACAAGCATTGTCGTAATCGGCGGATCAAATGATATTTCCAAACCAGGTGGCAAAGTCCTGAAGAACATCATTGACGGAACCTTTGGTGGACAGCTTTTTGTGGTGAACCCAAAAGAAACTGAAGTTCAGGGAATAAAGAGTTTTGCAAATCCCGCTGATCTTCCCCAGGTTGATTTGGCTGTGCTGGCAATTGCCGCAAAATATTGCCTGCCCACCATCGAAATACTGGCCAAAGAAAGAGGGGCACGTGCCTTCATCATCCTTTCGGCAGGTTTCAGCGAAGAAAGCCATGAAGGAGCGGAAATGGAAAAAAAGATTGTTGCATTGATTGATAGTGTTGGCGGTGTGTTGATTGGCCCAAACTGTATTGGTGTAATGACCCCAAACCATCAAAGTGTTTTCACTCTTCCCATCCCAAAATTAGAACCTCAGGGCGCTGATTTTATCTCTGGTTCTGGCGCTACTGCATGTTTTATTATGGAAGCCGGAATTCCAAAAGGTCTCACATTCTCCAGCGTATTTTCAGTTGGCAACAGCGCCCAGACCGGCGTTGAAGAAGTTCTTGAATATTTAGACGAAAACTTTGATTCTGAAAACAGTTCCAGGATCAAATTGCTGTACATCGAAAATATCTCCAAACCACAGAAACTACTAAAACATGCAAGTTCATTAATTGAAAAAGGTTGTAAAATAGCTGCCGTTAAAGCAGGATCATCAGAAGCCGGAAGCCGTGCAGCCTCATCGCATACCGGCGCTATGGCAACGCCCGATTTTGCCGTTGACACACTTTTCAGGAAAGCAGGCATTGTGCGCTGTTACGGGCGAGAAGATCTGATAGCTGTTGCATCGGTTTTCATGCATAAACCATTGAATGGCAATAACATTGCCATTATCACACATGCCGGCGGCCCGGCGGTTATGCTTACTGATGCGCTTTCACAGGGAGGTTTGCAGGTTCCACATATTGAACATCCTGCAGCAAAAGACCTACTTACACATTTGTTTCCCGGTTCCTCCGTTGCGAACCCAATTGATTTCCTGGCAACCGGAAATGCAGAACAATTGGGAACAATCATGGATTATGCGGATCAGAAATTTGATGAGATTGATGCCATGATCGTGATTTTTGGAACGCCTGGCTTGTTTAAGATATTTGATGTTTACAATGTGCTGCATGAAATGATGCAGCAATGCCACAAGCCCGTGTATCCCGTGTTGCCATCCACACTTACTGCAAGTGAGGAAGTAGCGGACTTTATCAGCAAAGGACATGTTTTTTTCCCTGATGAAGTTGTGTTGGGCAATGCGTTGGCAAGGGTTTATGCGACCCCAAAACCTGCAACTTTGATTAAACCTGATTTCTCTATTGATAAGAAAACAATTCGCGAAATCATTGAAAATTCAGACAATGGCTATCTCGAACCCGTGAAAGTACAGGCCTTGCTTGATGCTGTTGGAATTCCCCGTGCAGGCGAAGCGGTGGTTCAGACTAAAAAAATCGCTGTAGAAACTGCTGAGAAGTTTGGCTATCCGGTGGTAATGAAAGTGGTGGGCCCGGTTCACAAATCAGATAAAGGCGGCGTGATCCTTGATGTGAAAGATTCGGCGATGGTTGAAAAGCATTTTGATTTCATCATGAAAATTGAAGGTGCAACATCCGTGATGATTCAACCTATGCTTAAAGGCGCTGAGCTTTTTGCTGGTGTTAAATACGAACCCGGCTTCGGCCACATGCTGCTTTGCGGCCTTGGTGGCATATTCATTGAAGTGCTGAAAGATGTAAGCGCCACCCTGGTTCCGGCTTCAAAATCGGAAGCTTCGGCCATGATAAAAAACCTGAAAGGCTATAAACTTTTCAAAGGTGTTCGCGGCAAGCCAGGCATCAACGAGGATATTTTTGCCGAAATCATTGTAAGGCTCTCAGCCCTCATTGAAGCTGCTCCTGAAATCACTGAATTAGACCTTAACCCTTTGCTTGGACTGCCCGATAAGGTTGTTGCCGTAGATGCAAGGATGTGTGTGGAAAAGGCTTAGAAGTGATACAGTGATACAGTGATGCAGTACTGAACTGGAGTATTTGATGGAGTAATGTAGTAATGGAGTGATGCCCACCCGAATGACTGTTCAGCCAATCGGGGAGTGATGTATTTGGCTGCCAAATGCATCCGATAGTATTCTTAGACTACCAAATCAATCTTCCGGGCAAGTTCCCGGTCCTTCTCTGTTACAACATTTCCGGCATCATGGGTTGATAACCTGATCTCAACTTTGTTGTATACATTTTTCCACTCAGGATGGTGGTTAAGCTTTTCCGCAATGAGCGCCACGCGGGTCATGAAGCTAAAAGCGCTTATAAAATCAGGAAACTCAAAGGTTCTGATTAACTGATCATTTTCTTCTTTCCACATAGAATTGTTTTTATTTTATAACAATTAATCTCCAGCTATGGTTTCAAGGCCGGAATTAAAAATCAACTGATATGGCCTGTTTTTAATCTGATGCCTTCTTTGGTGAACCTAAGCCGTTGTATCTTTGTTGACTCAAAAGAAATTAGAAACCCTGTTGTATCAAATGTCCAAATCCCCTTCACATACTCAAACTGCTGCCAAAATCCTAACTCCATTCAAGCTGTTGCCTGAAGCACCGGAAATCCTAAGAGATTACCGCATCGGCTGGGAAAGCCGACATGCAAGTTTGCTCGGCAGAAGGGAAGTGCTTACTGGTAAAGCCAAGTTCGGCATTTTTGGCGATGGCAAAGAAGTGCCACAACTGGCAATGGCAAGGGTGTTCAGGGAGGGTGACTGGCGTTCGGGTTATTATCGCGATCAGACCTTTATGCTTGCCGCGGGCATGATGACCCTCGAAGAATTCTTCGCTCAGCTTTATGGCGATACCGATCATACAGCCAGTCCGGGCAGTGGTGGCCGCATGATGAACAACCATTTTGCGACCCAATCGCTTGATGAAAATGGCGAATGGAAAGACCTCACAAAACAAAAGAATACTTCAGCCGACATCTCCCCTACTGCCGGTCAAATGCCAAGATTGCTTGGATTGGCCCTGGCCTCCAAATTATACAGGCATAATCCGGAATTAAAAGGTTTTAAGAAATTTTCAGATAGGGGCAATGAAATTGCTTTTGGCACCATTGGTGATTCAAGCACCAGCGAAGGGCATTTCTTTGAAAGTATCAATGCAATTGGCGTTTTGAAAGTTCCTGCGGTAATTTCCATCTGGGACGATGGTTGGGGCATTTCGGTGCCTGTATCTCAACAAACAACCAAGGGAAGTATTTCAGCAATCCTGAAAGGGTTCGAACTGGATGAAAACAATGATGGTTTCAAAATCATTAAGGTGAAAGGTTGGGATTACGCCGCTCTTCTCAGCGCTTATCACGAAGCTTCCGAACTCGCGCGCAATCAGCATATTCCGGCCATAATCCATGCAACAGAACTCACACAGCCGCAGGGGCATTCAACTTCGGGATCACAGGAAAGATACAAGACAGCCCAGCAACTCGAATGGGAAAAACAGCATGATTGCCTGTTGAAAATGCGTGAATGGATCATTGAAAGCCAGATTGCAGGGTCACAGGAATTGGACCAGATAGAGGAAGAGGCAAAAATGCGTGCGCGCGAAGCGCGCACCATTGCATGGAAAAATTATATGCAGCCCTTGCTCAACATGCGTAAGGAGTTTATTGAACTGGTAGATATCACTACTTGCAAATGTGCAAAAACCAGGAATATCGAAGCCATTAAAAATGAACTTTCACGCATTGCCGAACCAATACGAAAAGATATTTACTCATCTGCAAAACGGATTCTCAGACTGATCTGCGATTCATGCAGCAATCCTTCAAATTCTCTGAAGATAAATGTTACAAAATGGTTACAGGCTTCCATGGAAGAAAGCTTCCGTCGCTATAATTCGCATCTTTACAGTGAATCAAAATATGCTGCTAAAAAGATCCAGGAAGTAAAACCTGTGTTCGCCGATAATGCAAAACTGGTTCCCGGCCGTGAAATTCTTCGTGATAATTTTGAACGGATCATGGAGAAATACAAAGAAGTCGTAATTTTTGGAGAGGACGTAGGTAAAATAGGCGGTGTGAACCAAACCTATGAAGGATTGCAGGAAAAATATGGAAAGCAGCGCATTTTCGACACTGGCATTCGTGAGGCTACCATCATCGGCCAGGGCATCGGACTTGCCATGCGTGGGTTCAGACCCATAGCAGAAATCCAGTATTTCGATTATATGCTTTATGGACTTCAGGTTCTGAGCGACGACCTTGCTACACTGCAATACCGCTCAGTAGGCCGGCAGAAAGCACCCATGATCATCACAACACGTGGCCACCGCCTCGAAGGGATCTGGCATGCAGGTTCACCGCTAAGCATGGTCATCAACTCCGTCAGAGGGATTTATGTGCTGGTTCCAAGAAATATGACCCAGGCAGCCGGTTTTTATAACACGATGCTCGCATCTGATGAGCCCGCACTGATCATTGAGCCTCTGAATGGATACAGGTTAAAGGAAAAGAAACCAGTCAACCTGGGCGAGTTCCAAGTACCGCTGGGCATCACCGAAACCCTGGCCGAAGGTGACGATATAACCCTGGTTACGTATGGTTCCTGTGTAAGGATTGCTGAAGAAGCCTCACAGCAGTTGCGCGAGTTTAATATCAGTGTCGAACTTATTGATGTTCAGAGTCTGCTCCCGTTCGATGTTGAACATTCCATTGTTAAGTCGTTAAAGAAAACCAATAAAATCTTGTTCTTTGATGAAGATGTTCCCGGTGGCGCCACTTCCTTTATGATGCAAAAAGTCCTGGAGGAACAAGGTGGGTATCGCTATCTTGATGCCGAACCCAGAACTGTTACCTCCAAGCCGCACAGAGCGGCTTACAGCACCGATGGAGATTACTTTTCGAACCCAAATGCCGAAGATGTATTTGATGCGGTTTACAACCTGATGCATGAATACAATCCAGTGAAGTACCCAAAAATATTCTGATTTTTATATTTTTGCGGCACAAAAATTGTTTAGCCAATTCAAAACTATTAACTAACAACCTCAAAATCAAAAAAATGAAAATTCTCAAGACCTTAAGCCTTGCGCTTGTAATGATTGTAGCCGGAGTTTCATATTCTGCAGCACAAACCCTCGACGACGTAGTGAAAAAGTTCAATTCAGCGGCTGAACTCGTTAATTCAGACGCAGTAACCGCCGCGAAACTTCTTGAAGAAGCTATTGAATTGGCTAATAAAGTTGGCGCCGAAGCAGATGAAGTCAGGGTGATGGCAGAGTCACAGTTACCTGCGGTTCATTTCAAAATTGGTTCGGAACAACAAAAAGATGGAAATACGGATGCAGCGATCACATCATTTCAGAAAAGCCTCGACCTTGGCCTTGAATACAACGATGCCAATACTGTTGCCAGGGCCCAGAGCATTTTAGGAAAATTATACCTTTCGCAAGGTAACAATGCCTATCGTGCCGGCGAAAATGAGCAGGCGCTGGTAATGTTGAATAAATCTATTGAATTTGACGCTGAAAACGCCAAAACGTACTTGCTTATCGGTTTGACCCACCGCAAACTTGAAGATACCGATAATATGATTGCTGCAATGGACAAATCAATCGAATTTGCTAAAAAGGCAGCAGACGCCCAAACACAAGGCTCTGCTGAAAAAACTGTGCGCGATTACCTGGCAGTAAGAGCCAATCGCAGCATCCAGGGCGGGCGTGGAGAAGAAGCGCTTGAAATGCTGAACACGGCTGTCAATTACGGTGAAGAAGCGCAAACCTATTTTTTATTGACACTTGCCTACAATAGTCTTCAGCAATGGGATAACGCAATTTCTTCAGCAGAAAAAGCTCTTGCACTCGAAGTTGACAATGCTGTTGAGAAAGCAAAGATTTATTTTGAATTGGGCAACGCATTACGCGAAAAAGGCGATGCAACAGCAGCTTGCAAAGCATTTGCAAGTGCAGCCCATGGCGATTACACCGAAGCAGCAAATTACCAGATTCAGCATGTACTGAAATGTAATTAACATTTTTCAACCCGGAGTACAGGATTAATCAATTAAACCTGACTGGTTTCCAAAACCTGTCAGGTTTTCTTTATTTTTGCCAACCCGTTATCAAGTCCATCCCTGCATGAAACTATCAGTTGTTATCGTTAACTACAATGTGAAGTACTTTCTTGAACAATGCCTGCACTCGGTTCGCAGGGCAATGAAAGGTATTGACGGGGAAGTGTTTGTTGTTGATAATAATTCCGTTGACGGTTCCATAAAAATGCTTGAGGAAAAATTTCCTGAAGTAATTGTGATCGCCAATAAAGACAACAAAGGTTTTTCGAAAGCCAACAACCAGGCCATCAGGGTTTCAAAAGGCAAATACGTTTTATTGCTGAACCCAGACACAATTGTTGAAGACGACACATTCCACAAAGTGGTCGCCTTCATGGAGGAGCACCCGGATGCCGGAGGACTTGGCGTTAAAATGATTGACGGCAAAGGGCGTTTTCTGCCCGAGTCAAAGCGCGGGCTTCCAAAACCTTCGGTGGCATTTTACAAGATTTTCGGCCTTGCAAAGCTCTTTCCGCGCTCCCGGGTTTTCGGGCAGTACCACCTTACTTACCTTGATAAAGAAAAAACCCATCAGGTGGATGTGCTCAGCGGCGCTTTCATGCTGTTGCGTCGCGAAACGCTTGATAAATCAGGTCTTTTGGATGAATCCTTTTTCATGTACGGCGAAGACATTGACCTCAGCTACCGGATCACACTTGCAGGGTACAGGAATTATTATTTCCCTGAAGCACGGATCATTCATTACAAAGGCGAAAGCACCAAGAAAAGCAGCGTAAATTACGTTTTCACGTTTTACAAGGCAATGATCATTTTTGCCCGCAAACATTTCACGCTTCAAAATGCACAGCTATTCTCTTTCCTGATCCATCTGGCCATTTGGTTCAGAGCCGGTTTATCTATTTTCTGGCGTTTTGCGCGTAACGCCTTTTTACCTGCCATGGACGCGGTTCTTATTTTCGCAGGTATATATTTTATTAAACGCTACTGGGAAAACAATTTCATTTACCTGGAAGGCGGAAGCTATCCGCCTGAATTCATGCAAATTGCCGTTCCGATTTATATCCTCATCTGGTTATTAGCAACCTATTTTAGCGGAGGGTATGATAAGCCTGTAAAGCTAATCAGGATTCTACAAGGCCTTTTTTTCGGAACCGTTACTATCCTCGTTTTTTACGCCCTGCTGAGCGAAGAGTATCGCTTTTCGAGGGCGATAATTATTCTTGGAGCCTTCTGGGGTCTGATAGCGATGATGGGGATGCGCTTGTTGCTGCATTTTTCAAATATCAAGGATTTCAGGCTGGGAACCGCTGAAAATAAAAAATATCTTGTAGCCGGTGAAATTGAAGAAGCAGAACGTGTAGCCGAATTGCTAAGAAAAACCGAATTAAACCCCAGCTTCATCGGCTTGGTAAGCATCAAGGAATCAAACAAACAATCCAACGGTTTTATTGGAACCCTTGGTCAGATCCGTGATTTGATAACAATCTATAATATTGACGAAGTCGTGTTTTGCGCCAAGGATGTTCCCGCACGCGAGATGATTGATTTAATGTCGGAACTTGGCCAGGCCAGGGTAGAATACAAAATTGCACCACCTGAAAGCCTTTCAATTATTGGAAGTAATTCCATTAACACATCCGGCGACCTTTACATGATTGAAATAAACTCAATCGCCCGTGTAAATAATCGCAGGAACAAGAGGTTGTTTGATGTGGCTGCTTCCTTGATTTTACTCTTATTTCTTCCAGCAGCCGTGTTTATTGTGAAAAAACCCCTCGGTTATGTCCGCAATATTTTCCTGGTTTTCATAGGCAAACGTTCATGGGTCGGATATTCGACACTTGACAATAAAGAAGAACAACGTCTGCCAGCGATCCGCAAAGGCATACTTAGTCCGGCAGATGCACTTCCACAACGCCAACTCAGCCGTGACGACATTACCCGGCTTAATATCCTGTATGCACGCAATTACAAACTTAGCAACGATGCACGCATCCTACTAAAAGGTTTCAGGCATGCCGGAAGGTAGACAGCCAGCTGCAATTATTGACAGCGGGCGAGCCCAAACAAATAAACACTATCTTTGTTAGGTAAATAAGTTCAGAAACAAACAAATCCAAGATTTTTATATCATGTCCAAATTTGAAGTTATCATGCCCAAAATGGGCGAAAGCGTTATTGAAGCCACCATTACAAAATGGCTAAAAAAAGAAGGTGATAAGATTACTGAAGATGACCCTATCTGCGAAATAGCTACTGATAAAGTTGATTCAGAGATCCCATCACCGGTTGAAGGCGTATTGGTAAAAGTATTGTTCAAAGAAAATGATGTAGTTGCTGTAGGCCAGGTCATTGCCATCATTGACATGGGAGGCGATGGTTCAGAAGATAGTGAAGAACCCGAAACGGAAGATAAGAAGGCCGATACAAAAGATAAGAAGGAAGAAGCTACGAAACCTGAAGAGGAAGAAAAATCTTCAGACCAGGATGAGGAAGAGAAGGAAGAAGAATCGGACCCCAAAAAGGAAGAAAAAGCTACGGACCAGGGTGAAGAAAAGAAGGAAGAAGCCGATACAGAACCTTCGAGATTTTATTCGCCCCTTGTGAAAAATATTGCCATAGAAGAGAAAGTCGGCATGGCGGAACTGGAGAAGATTCCGGGAACTGGAAAAGAAGGCAGGCTCACCAAGGATGATCTCTTGAAATATCTGAAAACAAGAACAGAAGTTAAGTCCAAACCTGAAACCAAGGCTGAGACTCCTAAAGCAGCACCGGCCAAAACGGAAGCTCCGAAAGTAAGTAAAATGGAAGGTGATGAAATTGTTGAAATGGATCGCATGCGCAGGCTCATTGCCGACCACATGGTACATTCGGCTCACACTTCTCCACACGTAACTTCATTTATTGAAGTTGATGTAACCAATGTTGTAAAATGGCGTGAAAAATACAAAGATGAATTCCAGAAACGCTATGGTGAGAAAATCACATTTATGCCGCTGTTCATCGAAGCTGCAGCCAAGGCACTCAGGGAATATCCTAATGTAAATGCTTCAATTGACGGTTATAATGTGATCCGGCGCAAAAATATCAACATCGGAATGGCTACTGCCCTGCCCAATGGAAACCTGATTGTGCCGGTTATCAAAAACGCGGATCAGAAAAATCTTGCAGGCCTTGCAAAGGATGTAAACAACCTTGCCAACAAAGCCCGAAACAACAAACTTGACCCCGATGATATTCAGGGTGGAACCTTTACGATCACAAATTTCGGAACCTTTGCCAGCACAACAGGAACGCCCATTATCAACCAGCCACAGGTGGCTATTCTGGGTGTGGGCGTGATCAGAAAGAAACCTGTTGTCATGGAAACCAAAGATGGCGATGTGATAGCTATCCGCCAGATGATGATCCTCAGCCTTGCTTACGACCACCGCTGGGTTGACGGCGCTTTAGGCGGTATGTTTATCAAGAAAATAACCGATCTGCTCGAAGCCTTTGACCCGGATATGGGAATTTAACATTCGCTGCAACCTTCGTACTTCTACATTCGTCATTCTACATTCGTAAATCATCATTCGTAAATCGTAAATCAATCAACCTTCCCCTTCATGAACCTCAACCTCACACGCCCATTGGCCGTCATTGATCTGGAAACTACCGGCACCAATGTTGGTAGCGACCGTATTGTAGAAATCTGTATCCTCAAGGTACATCCCGATGGCAGGCAGGAAGTTAAAACCCATCGCGTGAATCCGGGAATACCGATTCCTCCTGTTGTAACAGCTATTCACGGCATAAGTGATGAGGACATAAAGGATGCTCCCAAATTCGGAGAGTTGGCGCCCCAGCTTTTTCAATTTCTACATGGTTGCGACCTCAGCGGCTACAATGCCCTGAAGTTTGATATACCCTTGCTCGCGGAAGAATTCCTTCGTGCGGGCGTGGATTTTGATCTCAAAGGCCGCCGGGTTGTAGATGTGCAGAATATCTTTCACAAAATGGAACCACGCAACCTGCGGGCGGCATACCAGTTTTATTGCGGCAAAGACCTGGTTGGAGCACACGGAGCAGAAGCCGATACCTTAGCAACTTTTGAAATCCTCGACGCTCAGGTAAAACGCTATCATGAAGCGCCTTATACCGATTTCAATGGAAAAGTTAGCTACCCGGATCTTAACAATATGGACGTTTTGCATGAATTCTCGGTGTATCATAAATTCTGCGATCTGGCCGGTCACTTGATCTTTGACGACAAAGGCAGGGAAACATTCAATTTCGGGAAGTACAAAGGCAGGCTGGTTGAAGATGTTTTCAGTCGCGAGCCCTCCTATTACGACTGGATGATGAACGCCCAGTTCCCGGAATATACAAAGAAAATACTCACGGCAATTAAGTTGAGAGGATTTAACAAGGGAGCGGCTTCTTTGAAGTAGGCAGAGTAGCAGCGGAAGTGGCAGTAGCAGTGGCAGTAGCAGCGGCAGTAGCAGTAGCAGTAGCAGCGGCAGTTGGCAGTTGGCAAAAGTTAGTAGGGAAATTGAATCTGGAATTTGAATATGGAATATGGAATTTTGAATCTTGAATAAATAAGAATGAAAATAATCTGCATTGGCCGAAACTACGTTGAACATGCAAAGGAGTTGAAAAACCCGGTTCCGAAAAAGCCGGTTTTTTTTCTGAAACCTGACACTTCATTGCTTATCCGCAACCGCCCATTCTTTTACCCGGATTTCTCTGAGGACATTCACTATGAACTTGAGCTTGTGCTGAAAATCTGTAAAAACGGAAAAAACATCGCTGAAGAATTTGCACCGAACTATTATAAAGAGATTGGCCTGGGCATTGATTTTACCGCACGTGACCTGCAGCAGCAAGCCAAGGAAAGAGGTTTGCCCTGGGAAATCGCCAAAGCCTTTGATCAGTCGGCCGCCATCAGTGAATTTGTGCCGCTTGAGAGCATTACAAACCCTGAGAAAATATCATTCCGCCTCGACCTGAATGGTAACACTGTTCAGAACGGCTTGAGCACAGATATGATTTTTCATTTCAATCACCTGATAGCTTATGTCTCGAAATTCATGACCCTGCGTGCCGGTGATCTGCTTTTTACCGGAACACCGGAAGGCGTTGGGCCGGTTAAGATTGGTGATAAGCTTGAGGGATATCTTGAAGACAAGCTTTTGCTTGCGTGCGAAATAAGATAATTTGACAGGTTAGGAAATTATTCTGTATAATCATTATTGGCCGAAGAAAAGAGCATGATTATGAAAAAATCATTCAGCAGTATTGTAAAAGCAGCCTATAGCCTTCCTTTGGAAGAGCATCTTGAATTATTTAATTTGCTGGGTAAAAATATTTCAGAGGAAAAGCGAAACAATATTCATTCAAACAGTCTGAAAGCAATGCAGGAAGAAAAGAAGAAAAAGTTAGTTTTCTCATCTGATCAAATTCTGCTAAAAGAAAATCTCTTAGGGAAGCTTTCTGCCACATATTGTCTGACTACTCCGAACAGCCCCGCTAGGGGCTAAATATTGGTAAAAAAAACAATCCCAAATCTGTTAAGTCCGCCAGAGGTGGACGACATATCTGTTCAGCTAAGCATCGCATTAAATTCCGCTTCCCCAATTATAGCAACGCCAAGCTCCTCAGCCTTTTTCTTTTTCTCCGGGCCCATATTTTCACCGGCCAGCACAAAATCTGTTTTTGACGAAATGGATGAAGTCACCTTCCCACCATTGTCTTCTATGGCTTTTTTGATCCCGTCGCGGGAATAACCCGAAAATACACCGCTGACGACAAAGGATTTTCCTTCCAGTTTTGAACTGCCTGCACTCTCTTTTCCTTGAACCTCGAATAGCAGGCCATGTTGCCTCAGGCGCTCAATCATTGCTTTGTGTTCAGGTTTTGAAAAGTATTCCGTAATTGAAAATGCAATGCGCTCGCCAACATCGGGTACGGCAATTAATTCTTCAGCGGTGGCTGACATCAGTGAATTAATGTTTTCAAAATGTGCGGCAAGCTTTTTCGCAACGGTTTCACCAACATGCCTGATGCCCAGGGCGTATAATAGCCGTGGAAATGAAATGCTCCTTGAGGCTTCAATTCCTTTCAGGATATTATCTACGGTTTTTTCGCGAAAGCTGATTATTTTTGATTTGCCGCTTTCTTGGTCTTCGATTACTTTTTCAAGACCCAGCAAATCCTGGTATTTCAGATCATACAAATCCGCAGCATTATTCACCAATCCCTTTTCATACAGCAAACTGATCTTGCCTTCACCCAAACTGTCAATGTCCATGGCTTTACGGCTGATGAAGTGCTCAAGCTTTCCCTTGATCTGTGGCGGGCAGTTATCCTCATTCGGACAAAAGTATGCCGCTTCCCCTTCATTGCGAACCAGCGTAGTTCCGCATTCAGGGCAAATGGAAATAAATTGAAGTTTTGCTGCTTCCGGTGCACGAAGCGTAAAATCAACACCGGTAATTTTAGGTATGATCTCACCGCCCTTTTCTACGAACACCATATCATCCAACCGAATATCAAGTTTTGCGATGATGTCTGCATTGTGCAACGAAGCTCTTTTTACAACTGTTCCGGCCAGGAGAACAGGTTCAAGGTTCGCAACAGGAGTAACAGTACCTGTGCGCCCAACCTGAAAATCAACCGAACGCAACCGGGTGGCCGCTTCCTGAGCCTGGTATTTATAGGCGATGGCCCAGCGCGGCGATTTTGCCGTGAACCCAAGTAGCTGCTGTTGTGCCATGGAATTTACCTTCACCACCACTCCATCAATGTCAAATGGCAGTTGTGCGCGTGCGGTTTCCCATTCTTTGATAAAATCCCACACTTCATCAATGTTATGGCAGCGTACCAGGTATTCGGCAATATGGAGACCCCATTCTTTGGCCTTTTGCAGATTTTTATAATGCGTTTCAAAGGGCAGGTTTTCGCCTAGCAGATAATATAAATAGCAATCGAGGCCGCGTTTGGCCACCTCTGATGGATTCTGCATTTTCAGGCTGCCGGAAGCGGCATTGCGCGGATTGGCAAAAGGCAGGTCGCCGGCTTCTATACGCCGTGAATTAATTTGTTCAAATTGCCTACGGGTCATAAAAATCTCACCGCGAATCTCAAAATCATCCGGAAAATCCTTTCCGCGAAGCTGCACAGGAATGCTGCGTATTGTTTTTGCATTTGCAGTTACATCATCGCCCTGCACACCATCACCACGGGTGACTGCTTTTTCGAGCCAGCCATTTTTATAGGTAAGCCCGATAGCCACGCCATCAAATTTGAGTTCGCACACATACTCTATCGGTTCGCCAATCGCCTTTTTTACCCGTTTGTCGAAATCCATCAGTTCGCCCTGCGAATAGGTGTTCGACAAAGAAAGCATTGGATATTTATGGCTGACTGCCGTGAACTCTTTGGTAAGATCGCTGCCCACACGTTGCGTTGGCGAATCGGGTTGGATCAGATCCGGCCAGAATTCTTCAAGCTGCTCAAGTTCCTTCAGTAGCAAATCGTACTTAAAGTCGTCAATCACAGGTTCATGAAGCACATAATACCTGTAATTGTGATCACTGAGTTCGCGGGTAAGCTCAAGGATTTTTTGTAATGCTTCTGCTTTTTCCATCCTTACGCAATTGTGTGAACGGTTTACTTGCCCAATGTCCTTTCAATTTCTGTAAGGTTCTTCCTCTTTCCTTCATCGCGCAACAGGCGGGCGGCACGGGTATAATATTTATGGTTCCCAAGAAATCTGAGCTGCATCTCATACCATTCCCTCAAACCATAACGATTGCCCATCAATTCCCATTCGTAGCGCAGGCGTTGCGCAATCATAAAAAAATCGGGTCGCCCAAGATAATCCAGATCAGAATCACAAAGAATTTCACCCAGGAGGGTAATGGCGCTCTGTGGCAATTTTGTTTTGAGGATGATGCACTCTATGATTTTCATTTCATCTTCTGTGTATCCAAATTCCGGGAGAATTTCCCTGGCAATTTTCACCGAAGCCTCTTCATGGTTCTCATAAGTTTCAATAATTCCTGAATCGTGAAAAAAAGCGGCAGTCTCAAGCAAGGCAAGGTCTGAACCGTTAACCCCTTCAATTCTGGCCAGTTCAAGACAGGCGTGATGCACATCAAAGGTGTGATCAATACTATGGTAATGCAGATGAGGGCTAAGCTCACTAGCCATACGTTTCAGGATATAATCGCGGGCAGCATCCAGGTTCATAGTGTGTGTATATGAGTAAACGACTGTAAAAATAGAATTTATCCTTTGTTTGATTCTCTATGTAAAAAGATCGTTGCCCGGGTTATCCTGACAACGATCCATAAACCTTGCAATATTTAACGACTGCTATTTAGCAGCAAGAACAACCATCTATAAACCTAAAATCTCGTAATTGAATTTCCGTGGATTAATGCACATTACAGGAACCTGTGCTGCATTGAAGAGCATATCTTCGTCATAGCTTCCCAGGATGAACTTTGAATAGCCTTTATCGGGGTTGGTCATGATCATGATAAGATCGGAATTGCCGGCAACAGCAAAATCAATTACCTGTTTGGAAAAACTTCCTGCTTTACCGGCTATGCTTACACTGTGGGTAACTTCATTTTTATCGAAATAGCCTGAAATTCTTTCGGTAGCAGATGTAACATCCTCGGCAGGATTGTTAGGAAGCAACAACTGAATGGTTGAGCCAAACTGTTTGGCCATATAAACAGCCCATTTTGTTTTTTCCCATGGGCCGGCACCACTCGTGATGGGCAATACAACATTTTTATAGCCTTTATCGAATGGCCTTTTTTGAACCACGATGACCGGGCAGGGTGATGAAGTGACCACTTTGATGGCAAAACTACCGGTGAGGTGTTGCATGCCAACTTTCCCGTGGGTGCCGAGGTACATCAGGTTTGCGCCAAGATCAGTTGCAACCTCCGGGATCACATCGAATATGGTACCTTCTTTAACCAAATAATCCACCTCCACATTGTAGGCAGTCTTAAGTTCGGAAGCAAGGGCTTTCAGTCGCTGATCAATGAATTCAGCCGAAAGCTTTTCTTCTTTCAGGTATGCCTTGGTTTCTTTGTTGATCACGTGCAGCAGCACCACTTTAAATTTCAGCGAACCGGCTGCTTCAGCGGCTTTATTGGCAGCATTGGTGCACACCTCCGAAAAATCGGTGGGAACCAGAATGATGTTTTTCATTTTGTTGACGTCCATGATAACAGGCTTTTGATTTATTGATTGGATATTCAGATTTAGAACCGAACAAAATTAGTAAAAATATTTTGGGGTGCAAGAAACAGAGGAATTTTGTATTTCATTTACCCGTCCGACCGCTTCGAGCGGTCTGACGGATAAACAAAAGTTCCATAATATCCGTCGGACCGCTTGGAGCGGTCAGACGGAAGGGGTTTAAAATTTCAATTCGGATCAAACAACCTCCTTTTTTCATATTTTCGCATTCAAACAATTTCCATTAAATCCTGAAAAAATGAAAAGAATAAACACACTGCTTTCGATCATCCTGTTGTTGGGTCTCACAGCCCAGGCAAATGAACCTTTTTCAGCTGAGCTTATGTGGGCGCTTGGCCGTGTTAGCGAAGCCCAGGTATCATCTGACGGTACATTGGTGCTTTATGGGATTACCAATTACAGCATTGAAGAAAACAAGGGCAAACGCGACTTGTTCATTGTGCCCGTTGCTGGTGGCGAACCGAAAAAAATCACTTCACAGGAAACAAGTTGTTATAATGCCATCTGGCGTCCCGATGGTAAGGCAATCGGCTACCTGACTTCTGCCTCAGGCTCAATGCAAATCTGGGAAATGGATGCCGATGGCGGCAACCCGCGCCAGGTAAGCGATGTGGAAGGCGGCATCAATGGGTTCGCATATTCACCGGACATGAAGCATGTGCTTTTCACGCAAGATGTTAAGCTCGATGCCAGTCCGCTGGATTTATATCCCCACCTGCCCAAAGCCAACGCTTTTATTGCTGACGATCTGATGTACCGCCACTGGGATAGCTGGCACGATTACACCTATTCCCATATTTTCGTGGCAAGCTATGAGAACGGTAAAACAGCTGAACCGCTCGATATAATGAAAGGCGAACGCTTTGACAGCCCGTTGAAACCTTGGGGTGGCATGGAACAAATCGCCTGGAGCCCCGATGGAACAAAAATCGCTTATACCTGCAAGAAACTTTCGGGCAAAGAATATGCTTTAAGCACCAACTCGGATATTTATATCTATGACCTGAACACAAAAAGGGCCACCAATCTTACACCCGACAACCCTGGCTATGACCAGGAACCTGTGTTCTCGCCCGATGGAAAGAAACTGGTTTGGCACAGCATGGCAACTGCTGGTTTCGAAGCCGATAAGCAACGCATCATGATCCATGATTTTGATAATAAAACCACCACCGACTTCTCAAAGGACTTTGACCAAAGTTCATCGGGTTTTACGTGGTCAGCCGACGGCAAAATGCTTTATTTCATCAGCGGCATTCAGGCAACTTACCAGATATTCTCCCTTGATATTGACTCAGGGAAAATCGCACAGATAACCAAAGGAGATCACAACTACCAGAGCGTAGCCATTGCAAATGATGCGCTTGTTGGAACCAAAATGACAATGGGTTTACCTACTGAAATATTCCGTGTTGATGTTCAAACCGGGGAAGAAACCCAGCTCAGCTTTACCAATAAAAAAATCCTCGACAACACCATGCTTGCCACAATCCAAAAGCGTTGGGTTCCCACCACTGATGGCAAAGAAATGCTGGTTTGGGTCATACTGCCGCCTGATTTCGATCCCAATAAGAAATATCCCGCCCTGCTGTATTGCCAGGGTGGCCCGCAAAGTGCGGTGAGCCAGTTTTTCTCTTACCGCTGGAACTTCCAGATGATGGCGGCAAACGGCTATGTTGTTGTGGCTCCGAACCGCCGCGGACTGCCAACATTCGGGCAGGAATGGAACGACCAAATCAGTGGCGATTATGGCGGTCAAAACATGCTCGATTATCTGTCGGCCATTGATGACGTTGCCAAAGAACCCTGGGTAGATGAAAACCGATTGGGAGCCGTTGGCGCCAGCTACGGAGGGTATTCTGTTTTTTACCTGGCCGGACATCATAACAAACGCTTTAAGGCTTTTATTTCGCATTGTGGCATTTTCAACCTCGAAAGTTTCTATGCATCCACCGAAGAGTATTTCTTTGTGAATTACGATTATAAAGGCGCATCCTGGGAAGAACCGCAACCTCCCTCCTACCGCTTTTCGCCGCATCTGTATGTTAAAAACTGGGATACGCCTATCATGATCATTCATGGCGCCAACGATTTCAGGATTCCTTATGCACAAAGTTTGCAAGCGTTCAATACCGCCCAGCTTCTTGGAATTCCAAGCCGGCTGCTGTTCTTTGCAGAAGAATCGCATTTCGTACTCAAACCCCAGAATGCCGTTCTATGGCAGAATGAGTTTTTCAGATGGCTGGATCAGTGGCTGAAGTAGGTTTGCTGGGAGATGGGGAGATGGGGAAATGGGGAGATGGGGAAATGGAGTGATGGAGTAATGGAGTAATGGAGTAATGCCCGCCCGAACGTGCTGCTTCGGTACGGGCGGGGAGTAATGGAGGAACGAAATGGTGAAATGTTATGGCAAGGTTTGCGAAGAGCCCGTCCCCCTTTGAAAAGGGGGTTAGGGGGATTGACTGACTATACAGGTTTGTGATAGGATGATGCAGTGTGAAATTATTAATGAAAGCGGCACATGAATTAAATGTATTCATCCGTGAATCCGCCCCGGCGGACAAGTTCCGTGGCCTGGCATTTAGCTTTTAACAAGAGCAAAATATTAAAATATCATAGTAGAAGTCTCAACTAATAAATCATTAAACTATGAAACACAAATTCTTGTTTTTATTACCTCTCATTTTCACATGCTCCATATCATATGCACAATATGAAATTTGGGAAACTCAATTGGATATAGAGTACTTCACCCATCTCGACCGTATTTATTTTCTTGATGAAAATAATGGTTGGGCCATTGGCGGTCCGTATTTTTATACCGAGGACGGGGGTGTAAACTGGTACCTTGATCCGAACTGGTGGTTCTTTGATCACTATGGCTCTGATATTGTATTTATGAACCAGGATACCGGCTTTATTGCTGGGGGAAATGGCATTATACATAAAACTACCGATGGTGGCCAAAATTGGGTGCCAATACAAACCCCGGCAACTCAAAACGTATTCAGACTGTTCTTTGTGGATAAAAATAATGGCTGGGGGGCTTTATACAATCAATCTGACGATTACCAGCTGATTCATACAACAGATGGTGGGAATAATTGGGCAACACAACAGGTTTTTGCTATTAATACAAGCGGTATCGAATGTCTATATTTCTTGAACGACAGTATAGGCTTCGCTGGGGGGGTATTATGATATACCAAACAATACCGTCTATAGCTGTATTGTTAAAACCGTTAATAGTGGATATACCTGGGAAAATATATACATTTCTCAAAATTCATCTTATTGGATACGTGACATTTATTTTAAAGATGAATTATCAGGCTGGGCTGTTGGTGTGAAAGGCTATCCTTACACTTACTTTATTTTATATACTGAAGATGGTGGAGAAACATGGACAGAGCAAACACTCCCGGATAATTACCGTGGGATTCCAGCTCAAGCCAACTGCGTGTTTTTTATAAACGATACTGTTGGATGGATAGGAACCAGTGGGTCAGGGTTCGGAGGTTCAATATATATAACAAAAGATGGGGGGGCTAACTGGAAAAAGCAACAGGATTTTGAACAAGAAATTTTCGACATACAGATGCTTAGCATTGATACCGGCTGGGCCGTTGGTGGTGATTTTGTTTACCATACTACAAATGGGTCATTTGTTACCAGTGTAATTGAACATCACCTTGCAAAAGAATCGTTAAGAATAATACCAAACCCTGTAAGCAATACTTTTCGTATAGAAACCAACATTGCGTTTTCTTATGAGAATTGCCAGCTGGAAATTACAAATATTACCGGGAATCCCATTCTTCGTTTAAACAGTGTTTCTTTTGAAGCAATCACCTCTGAATCCATTGACCTGGCAAACTACCCTGCCGGAATTTACTTTGTAACAATCCGGTACGAATCCAATAATCAAATAAATTGTTTCAACCAAAAAGTCATTAAGCTATGAAAAAGTTAACAAGCATTTTTATCATTTCCTTTCACTCGTGAATAAAACTTACAATGGCCTAAGTCTTAAACCCGAATCTGTTAACTCGGCATGATGGTTTTAAAGCGAATTCACGAACGGATTAAATGTATTCATCCGTGAATCCGCCCCGGCGGACAAGTTCCGTGGCAAGCTTTTTATACCAACCCTCCAAAGAGCGCTAAACTTGAATCTGAAATTTTGATTTTTGAATTGCAAGAATCAAGAATTTTCTGTGGCAATCAACGTAGCAATTTCCGCAATCCGTTCCGGATGAAACCAATGGTATTCATGGTCTTTCTTAAACCAGGTAAGCTGGCGCTTGGCATAGCGGCGGGTATTTGTTTTGATGTTGGTAATGGCTTCTTCCAGTGAGATATTTCCATCCAGGTGTTCGAAGAGCTCCTTGTATCCAACCGTGTTCAGGGCATTTTCATGGCGATAGGGCAAGAGGCTTTTTACTTCATCCAGTAAACCCTCAGCCATCATCTGATTGGTTCTTGCAGCAATGCGTTCAAAAAGTTCTTCACGATCACGGTTTAATGCAATTTTCAAAATCCGGAAAGGCCTTTCCTTCACCTGCCCTTTTCTCAACTGTGAATAAGGTTTGCCTGTGGCCTCGCAAACTTCGATAGCACGCAGCAAACGATTGGGATTGTTTTTATCCACTTTTTCGAAATACAGCGGATCAAGTTTTTTAAGTTTATCCTGTAAAGCAGCAATTCCTTCATTATCAAATAAAGCCTGAAGCTTCTTGCGCAAGCCCCGGTCGCGATCGGGAAGTTCGTCAAATCCTTTGCAAACCGCATTGATGTATAATCCGCTGCCCCCGGTCATGATCACAAGCTTGTGTTCAAGAAACAACTGCTCCAGCCTGGCAAGTGCTTCGGTTTCAAACCTCGAAACATCATACCGATCATGAATTGAAAGATGCCCGATGAAATGATGCGTAACCACTGACAGTTCTTCCGGCGAAGGAATGGCGGTTCCGATTTTCATTTCCCTGTAAAACTGCCTTGAGTCAGAAGAAATAATCTCCGTCCCAAACTCCTGTGCCAATTGTAAAGCAACACCAGTTTTCCCAACAGCCGTTGGGCCGGCGAGCACGATTAGCAGGGGGGTGTTGGGAGGTGGGAGGTTTGTGTGCATTTTTATTCAGTTGGCAGTTAGCAGTTGGCAGTTAGCAATAGCAGGAGGCAGTTGGCAGCGCCAGCGGCAGTGGCAGCGGCAGTGGCAGTGGCAGCGGCAAATATGAAAATTGAATCATGAGTTCATTCCGAATCGGTATTGCCCCTAAATCCCCTAAAGGGGACTTCCGCTAACAGCTAATTTTTCTCGTTTTCCCTATAAAGATTGCCGCAAAAAATGTTAAAAATTATTAGTTTTTACTTTTCGGAGAAGACTCAACATTGAACCTCGAACCACGAACGTCAAACCGGCACTTCGACACGCTCAGTGCCCGGAATTTTGAATATTGAATTTTGAATCTGGAATCTTGAACCCCGAACGCGAAGCTACCACTCCGTCGGTTCTTCCACCGATCCTTCGTCGGTGTTCACTTCAAACATATCGTCGAGCATGTCATCCTCGGTGGTTAGCAAATCTTCGCCAAGGTCTTCAAGTGCAAATCTTTTACGCAGCGGCGCTCTCACAAACTCGCCCACTGAGCGGCTACACAGCGGATATTCCTGTTCTTTATCGCCTGGCACAATTTTGTACAATTCAATATAAAACACAACAGGGTTCAGGAAGTCATACTCATACACCATGCGCTGATGCGGATCATCAATAATATCCCTGATCTTCACCTGGTTCATCACAAAAACAGGCAGTTTGTTTTTCTTAACCGGCTTTTCGTCTTCATCCTCATCATCAAAATCCTCATCATGCTCCATGTCAATAAGCGTAAGCTCTTTTATCCGGCGCCATTTATTATCGCAAATATAAAAGGAAGCCAACTCTTCACTGTCAAGTTTGAACATTGCAATCAAAGCCCGGTGAAATTCCTCAAAGGTTTGGTTCGCAAGGATATCAATATCTCTTAGGAACTCATCCTGGTCTTCTGCAAGTAATCTGAAACGATATGCGTGCATGATGGGTGTGTTTTAGTCGCCTGCAAAGATAAAGATTATTTGACCCGCTCAAGCCCCATTTTTTCACCTTCCTTTAACATTAAGGCATAAGCTTCTTCAAAATTATTACTTATGACCCCATCAAGGATGGCTTCGCGTATGGCCGTTTTTATGACCCCAACCTCACGGCTTGGGCTCAAACCAAAAGTTTCCATGATCACCTCGCCCGAAACCGGGGGCTGCCAGTTCCTGAGTTTGTCGCTTTCCTCCACTTCTTTCAGTTTCTTGCGAACCAGGGCAAAGTTGCTTAGAAACCGCCTTACTTTATTCGGATTTTTTGAAGTGATGTCGGCTTCGCAGAGGAGCATCAGATCGTCAATATCATCGCCGGCATCAAACAATAGCCTGCGCACTGCCGACTCAGTAACTTGTTCCTCAGAAAGCACGATGGGCCGCAGGTGCAGCAACACAAGTTTCTGCACATACTTCATTTTCTCATTGAGGGGCAGCCGGAGGTGTTTAAAAATCTGGGGAACCATTTTGTAACCCAAATGGTCATGCCCATGAAAAGTCCATCCGGTTTCGACATTGAACCGCTTGGTGGCGGGCTTTCCAATATCATGCAGCAATGCAGCCCATCGCAGCCAAAGGTTTTCAGATTTCTCAGCCAGATTGTCAAGCACTTTCAACGTATGATAAAAATTATCTTTATGACCCACGCCTTCAACAAGCTCAGCGCCTTTCAGGGCGAGAAACTGGGGGAAGATCAGCTCCAATAAGCCGCATTCGTCAAGCAATTTAAAACCTCCTGATGGAACCTGGGCCAGAATAATCTTGTTAAGTTCTTCTGTCACCCGCTCACCCGAAACGATCGAAATCCTCTCCCTGTTTCGTTGTATTGACTGCCAGGTTTCGGGTTCGATCCCAAAATCCAGTTGGGTCGCAAAACGGATCGCACGCATCATACGCAGCGGATCATCAGAAAATGTGGTATCAGGATTTAAGGGAGTGCGGATGATTCGGTTCTCAATATCCTGCAAACCGTTAAACGGGTCAACAAGGCGACCGTAATCTTCGGTTTGTAAGCTCAGCGCCAGGGCGTTGATGATAAAATCACGTCGAAACTGATCGTCTTCCAGGGTTCCTTCTTCAACCATGGGTTTTCTTGAATCCCTGTTGTAGGATTCCTTGCGGGCGCCTACAAATTCCACCTGGTAATGCCGGAAATGCAGCATGGCGGTGCCGAAGTTTTTGAACACCGTCACCTGGCTTCCCTCCGCGATCTTCTCGGCTACCCTGTTGGCAAGTTCAATGCCGTTGCCGGCCACCACAATATCAATATCGGTACAGGGGCGCTGCATGATGAGGTCGCGCACAAAACCGCCAATCACAAAAGCCGGTTTGCCCATTTCGCGGGCAGCCTGGGCCGTGATCTCAAAAACCGGATGTTGCAAATCCTCAGCAAAGCTTTTATTTTCCATGCGGCAAAATTAGGGGAAAATCCGGTGTCACCGAAATTATCAATGGGGGTAGAGACGCAACGCCTTGCGTCTCTGAATTTCCCAATTTTGTCATCCTGAACGAAGTGAAGGATCTCTTTTTGAAATTGTAAATTAGATTCTTCGCTGCGCTCAGAATGACAAAAACCGATAAAACCGAGAGTTTTGAGACATCCTCGCATTTAGCTAAGGATGTCTCAATTTTGTCATCCTGAACGAAGTGAAGGATCTCTTCTTGATCAGGATATATTTTGAATCAATTATTTCCGATATTTGCGCAATCAAATACCTAATTTACTTGTATGTCGCGTATCATTGCCCTGTCAGAAGCCGCATCCATTGCTATTCACAGTTTTGTGCTGATTTCCCGCAGCGAAGAAATGCTGAATGTGAACAAAATATCGGAAGCCACCGGTTCATCAAAACACCATGTTGCTAAGGTATTGCAGCGTTTAGTCAAGGATGGCTACCTTTCCTCTACCCGCGGGCCAAGCGGTGGTTTTATAATGCGCAAAGAGCCAAATGAAGTTACTTTGTTGAACATATACGAAGCCATTGAAGGCAAGATTGAGATCACCGATTGCCCCATGGAGCATCCGGTTTGCCCATTCGATAAATGCCTGATGGGAAATGTTGTAAAGAAACTCACGGCTGAATTCCGCGATCACCTGGCAAGCCAGACTATTGAAGAGTTTTTGTAGGAAGAATAGAAAATGTTAAAAGATTAATTACCACTGAGACACTAAGTTCACTAAGAAACACTTAGTGAATCTAAGTGTTCTCAGTGCCTTAGTGGTTTATAATTATGGAACTCCACCGACGAAAAAAGCCTCAGCCTAGTTGTCATTTTGTTTGAAGCGGCCTGATAATAGTTCATCCTTTAGCTTCTGGTCCGGAGGGAAGAAAATGGGTTCGTCCGGGGCTGGATATTCACTGAAATCATATACCAGTCCCCTGGCTTTCCCCAGCATCACGGGACAAACTTGAAGCTTGCCGTCAATTTCAGCAGTTGAATCAGAATTATCTTCCGTCATCAGGGTTGTCCACTTTTCATTTACCCACTTAAAAATAAGGTAAGGATCAATGATCCTGAACAGGCGAAAAGGCTCTTCACCGCCAGCCCATTGTTTTTCAATAAATACCTCGGAAAGAGCAACGATATTACCTGTTGTTGGACCTCCAATCAAATGAAAAGGCACTTTGGCCTCTGCGACCCAGCTATCTTCCCAACCGGGTTGAAGGATTCCGGCAACTTCAAAAAAACTAACGCCAAAGGCCGAACAGCCAGCTCCCAGGCCTTCCCGGGGTTTATTCAGTCCATTGTAAATTCTATCATAACCCCGCTCCTGGTATTCTTCGAGATAGTTTGTCAATCTATCAAAATTTTCTTCACTGATCTTTGCTTTGATGAACGCTATTTTACCATTATGGTAATGATGCGACAAATCCTTAGTGATTGGATTACCAAATCCAAGCCTGCCATCAATTCCGGCAAAAAGAATCCCAAGGCCATAACCATTCATGACATCTTTTCTACCCGAAATAAAAAGTTGCCTTTTGACAGATTCAACAAAAGTTGAATATTCCGGGCCCGCCAACTCAATGAAAACATGTCCCATTGCATGTTTGCGCTGGCTGAAATGAAGGGAAAAGGCATTCAAAGATGATGTTACCATCATTCGGCGGGGAGAGCTAAAATCAATTTGGTTGCGCGGCGGAATGGTGTACAATGTTATATAAAACTCTTCGGAAAGACTTGATAGTGTGCTTAAAAGAAATAAACACACAATAGATGCTATTCTGATGGTTCGCATGATTAATGTGTTGAGGCTGTAAATATAGCATGTTTCCTGGAAAAGCAATAGAGGATTTAAAATATCTCATGTTCTAAAGTCCAAAGCCCAAAATCCAAAGCCCAAAAACTAAAAATTCAAATAACAATCATTTGTGGATTTCCGAATCTTAAATCTTGAGCCCACTCCGAAAAGTAAATCTGCCCCTAAATCCCCTAAAGGGGACTTCCACAAATTGCTGATTTTTAGCGTTTCCCCTTTAGGGGTCAGGGGCTAAAAACGCTAAATTTCAGCAATTTGTGACTTTTCGTAGCAGACTCAATCTTGAATTTTGAATTAACATCCATCACTCCCCACCCGTATCGAAGCGGCACGTTCGGGCGGGCATTACACTATTACTCCATCTAAAAAATCCAAAACCCAAAAATTAAAATTTCAAGGTAATGTTGTCAGGGTTCAAAAATTATTTATACATTTGCGCATTGTAATACCTAATTACTGCATAATGTCAAAATTCATTAACATATCAGAAGCAGCCTCGCTGGCAATTCATAGCATGGCATTAATAGCGGCGGGAAATGCGAAACTGAATGTGAACAATATCGCTGAAATTACAGGCGCTTCAAAGAATCATCTGGCCAAGGTATTGCAAACACTTGTAAAGTATGATTTACTGGTTTCGAACCGTGGGCCAAAAGGCGGATTTGAATTGAAGCGTGCAGCAGATCAGATATCATTGTTCGAAGTTTATCAGCTGATGGAAGGTATCATTGACCGCGACCATTGCGGATTGCATAATAGTCCCTGCCCGTTTTCCGATTGCATATTTGGTGGCATGACCCGGCAGTTCACGAGTGATTTCATCGAATACCTTCAAAATAAAAAATTATCAGACATTCAATACAAAACCCAGGATGAAAAGAACGATCATAAACATTGACGAAGACCTTTGCAACGGCTGCGGCGATTGCATTCCCAATTGTCATGAAGGAGCGCTGCAGGTAATTGACGGCAAAGCCCGCCTTATCAGCGACCTGATGTGCGACGGCCTTGGCGCTTGTGTTGGTCATTGCCCGGTGGGAGCCATCACAATGGAAGAATGCGAGGCTGAACCCTACAATGAAACCCTTGTAATGGAGCAAATTGTAAAAAAAGGCCGCAACACCGTGCTTGCCCACTTCTCACATCTTCGCGATCATAACCAGAAAGGGTTTCTTCAGGAAGCCATCGAATACATCCGCAAAAATAACATTGACCTTAGCCCGGGCGGTGAATTGGATAGAGGCAACGCTCAAGCTGCTGGCCATCCAAGCATTAAACAAGTTGTTGCTGAGCAGAAGAAAGCCCACGGAGGTGGTGGTTGCCCCGGAATGGCAATGGCGGATTTCAGGGAAAAGCAGCCCGTAGCGCATACACATGCGCACAATCATGAACCTGAAGGAAATGGTGGTGGCCCTTCCGAACTCCGTCAATGGCCTGTTCAATTACATTTATTGAACCCAAATGCACCTTACTTTAAAAATGCCGATGTAGTGCTTGCCGCCGACTGTGCAGCTTTTGCCCACGGCAATTTCCACCAGAAATTCCTGAAAGGCAAAACACTGGCCATCGCCTGTCCGAAGTTGGATTCGAACCAGGAAACCTATCTTGAAAAACTTACAGCCATGATCCAGCATGCCAACATCAACACCCTCACAGTAGTAATTATGGAAGTTCCCTGCTGCGGTGGATTGGAACGCATGGCTCAAACGGCCATCGCAAGATCCGGCAAAAAAACTCCAATGAAACTGGCAATGGTCAGCATACAGGGGGAGGTAATTAAGGAGGAATGGGTTTAGGAAAATTCCAAATTCAAAATTCCAAATTCAAGGTTCAATGTTTAAGGTTCGAAGTTCAAGGCTCAAAGAACCTACGAATTAACAAATTAACTAATTGACTAATTTACAAATAACCACAGTATCACAGTATCATACAAATTAACACAAATATAAAATGGAAACAACTGGATTAGAACACTCAAAAGTGATGGATTTCAATGGAATCATCGAATATTCGGCTGATGGAATTATCAGCAAGCAAGTAATTAAAAAGCCTACGGGCAATGTAACCTTGTTCTCGTTCGATCGCGGACAAGGCCTCAGCGAGCATACCGCTCCATTTGATGCGCTCGTGAACGTAATCGAGGGTGAAGCTGTGGTAACCATTGACAAGAAAAACTACAACCTCAAAGCCGGCGAAGCCATTATCATGCCTGCAAACGTTCCGCATGCATTATCGGCGCTCGTGAGGTTCAAGATGTTGCTCACCATGATCAGGAGCTAACCTGAAATCGTTTCTGCGATGAGGGTGATGAAATGGCTGCACCGGTGGCTGGGGGTGATTGTCGCGTTTTTTGTGCTGTTTTTTGCACTCTCCGGCATCGTGCTCAACCACCGGGGCTTCTTCTCTATTATTGATGTGAACCGCAACCTCTTGCCGGGCAAATACCGTTTCGGGAACTGGAACCTTGCTGCCGTGCGTTCGGCAACAACTGTTGGAACCGATAGTCTGCTGATTTTTGGCAATATTGGCATCTGGCTTACCGACAACAGTTTTTCGCAGTTCGAACCTATGAACGAGGGTTTGAAAAAAGGCATTGACAACCGCAAAACCATGGCGGTGGTCAGAACCAACAGCGGAAGGGTCTTTGCCGGGACATTGTCGGGAGTTTATGAACTCGAAACAGATCGCTGGAAAAAAATTGAACTTCCGGATAACGAAAACCGTATCGCAGCTATGATCGCTATGGGCGACAGCCTGCTGGTACTTACCCGATCTCACTTAATGATTGCAAGAGAGAATCCGGGTGAGGTGGTGTTCGAAAAAATACAACTCCCCCACCCTGCCGGGTTCGTATCAGAAACATCATTGTTCAAAGCGTTATGGACAATACACAGCGGAGAAATATTTGGCCTGCCCGGCAAGCTGATCGTTGACGTTGTGGGCCTGATTATGATCTTTCTATCCTTCACCGGCATTGTTTGGTTTATCGCTCCCGATGTGATCAAAAAATTCAGACACAGAAAAAAGCTTAAAAAAAACACTGCCAGGCTGAACCGCTTTTCGCGGAAATGGCATAACCACATCGGCATCTGGGCGGTGGCCATTCTAATTATCACGACCCTGACTGGAATGTTTCTCAGACCACCATTGCTGATTGTGATTATTCGCAGCAAGGTTCCAGCCTACAAGTTCACGGCGCTTTTCAACATTAATCCCTGGCACGACAAGCTGCGTGGTATCCAATACGATAAATTTAACCATAGTTTTATTTTCTCAACTTCCGATGGTTTTTACCATGCCGAACCGAACCTGACCGATAGCCTGAGGCGTTTCCGTGTTCAGCCCCCGGTCAGCGTGATGGGCATCAATGTGTTTGAGCAGCCTGAAAGAGGGGTATTCGTTGTTGGTTCGTTCAGTGGCATTTATCGCTGGGTTCCGGCAGTGAATTATGCGCAGGATATGATCACCGGCCTGGAAGTTCAACCCAGACGTGGCGGGCCGCCAGCCTTTGGCAGTATCGCTGTGGCAGGTTATATAAATACCAGCACCGGCGAAGATTTTATTTTCGATTACGATGCCGGCGTGTTTTCAAAGAAACCCGGTCAACGTTTCCCGGATATGGCTGCGCATATAAAAAACAAATCACCACTGCCTCTTTGGAATACAGCCCTCGAAATCCACACAGGACGTATCTATTACGTGATCTTCGGTAAGTACCAACCCTGGTTTATCCCCATCATAGGCCTGCACATCCTTATAGTTCTGATCACAGGATTGATCCGGTGGTTTCGGGAGCATGCTCGTAAACGACGGGTGAGGAAGGATTGTGATTCAGTTTTATTGTGATGCAGTGTTACAGTGATGCTGTGAGTGAAAATGATTACAAAGAGCGAGTCCCACTTGGCGAAGGGGATTAGGGGGATTGATTGACTTGGCAGATTTTATGAAGCAGTGTACCAGAGTGTGTTTGGTTAATTAGTCAATTGGTTAATTAGTTTGGAGTAATGCCCGCCCGAACGACGTTCAGTCGGGCGGGTAGTAATGGAGTAGTGGAACGTTGTGACTAAGTGTGCGAAGAGTGCATCCCCCTTTGGAAAAGGGGGTTAGGGGGATTTACAGTCTCTTCGAATAATGTGATCAAGTAAATTAATTTCGGTTTTTCTTTGAATTTTGAATTTTGAACTTTGAGCTTAGGACCTATAATTAACGGTGATGCTTAAGAAACTAAGGGAAAACTACATCGAGATAGAGAAGCAAACCGTCTCGGCCATGATTACGGTATACTGCCGTGGGCATGGGCATGAACTTCCATGCGCCGAATGTGAAGCGCTGCGGGAATATGCGCTGAAACGCCTCGACAAATGTCCCTACGGTAACGAAAAACCCGCCTGCAAAGACTGCCCCATCCATTGCTACAAACCGGCCATGCGGGAAAAGATCAAACAGGTAATGCGATATTCCGGCCCTAGAATGCTGTGGAAGTATCCGTGGCTGTCTGTCAGTCATAAGATTAGCCAACTCATCAACAAACCAAAAAGTACAATTGGGCTGTAGAGGCAGAAATAAAGTCCCAAGTTCCAAATTCCAAGATCAAAGCTCAAAGTCTAAAGAACAAAGCAATAAATTCTATTTTGGCCCCAATCTAACACTGCATTACTGCATTACTGCATCACTGAAACACTGCATCACTGCATCACAAAAAAACCATGCTCAAAATCACTACCCCCGAAACCGCCCCACGTGTGCCTTTCCAAGTGGATGGCAGAATCATGCTTTCAAGACCAAAACTTGAAATAATACATCTAACTCTGAAACCCGCTGAGGTTGTGCCCAAACACATCAACGATTTTGATGTGGCCATTTATGTGCTGGAAGGAACAGGAAAAATTGAAACCGGCTTTGATTCCGGCGATGTAAAGCCCGGTATGCTCATTGAAATTGAAGCTGGTGAAGAAAGAGGCATGGCCAATACCGGAAGAGCTGACTTCAGGGTGCTGGTAATTAAACTACCTGGTGGTTGATCAGTTTTAAATGCTTTTCACTGCAAAGACGCGAAGAAGGTTTTCACATTGCGTCATCGCACCTTTGCCGATATCTGTATTTTATTTCTTTCAATGCGTGCCGGCATGTATATCGAACACTATATCACCCCAGAAATACATCATCAATGTAATAACAACGGCTCCCACGAGGTTCAGAAAAAGTCCGGTGCGTGCCATTTGCCCGACGCTGATGCGTGAGGTTCCAAAAATGATTGCATTCGGAGGCGTTGCCACCGGAAGCATAAACGCCATGGAAGCCGACATGGTTGCCGGAATCATCAGCATCAGCGGATGAATATTGGATGTAATGGCCATCCCGGCCAAAATCGGTAGCAGCATTTCCGTGGTGGCTGTGTTGGAAGTAAGTTCGGTTAAAAAGGTCATAAACAGGGCAATGATCATGATAATAATGATCGGATGCAATGAAGCCAATCCTGTGAGGTGGCCACCAAACCACATTGAAAGCCCCGACTCTTTAAAAGCCGTTGCCAAAGCAAACCCACCGCCAAACAACAGCAAAATATGCCAGGGTAATTTTGAAGCCGTTGCCCAATCGAGAATCCTGGCGCCTTTTTGACTTTTCGATGGCAGAATAAACAGGATCACAGCCATAAGCACCGCCACCGTTCCATCGTTAATAAAACCGCTGCTGGGGAAGATTCCGGCCCACCCCGGGATCGCAAGAAAGCCAAGATCAAGGTCGCTTCTGAAAATCCACAACAATGCCAGAGAAACGAAAACCACAAAGACTGTTTTTTCTTCGGGGCCTGGTTTGCCCATGGATCGCAACTGGGAAAGGAAAGTATCCTTGTTGATGGCAGCCCATTGCCCTTTTGCAGGTTTAAAAGAAAGATAAAGATACGCCCACGTAATTGCGAAAAGGATCAAACTGACAGGCAAGGCAAACATCAGCCAGGTGGAAAAAGAAATTTCAGGAGCCGTTGGAAAATAAATGTGATAAATCCGGCTGAAAGAGAGATTGGGCGGGGTTCCCACCAGGGTTGCCATCCCTCCTATAGAGGCAGCATACGCAATGCTGAGCAGCAAGCCTACGCTAAACTTATTGGTGCTTTTATTACTGACAAGATCGTCCAGTTGCCCGATGATAGACATGGCGATGGGCAGCATCATCATGGCGGTGGCCGTGTTCGAAATCCACATAGAAAGAAAAAAGGAAGCCAGCATAAAACCCAGCAGTATGCGCGCCGGGCTCACACCGGTAATGCATAAAATATTCAGTGCGATCCGGCGGTGAAGGTCCCAACGTTCCATGGCCAGCGCCACCATGAAACCTCCCATAAACAGGAATATCACGTCGTTGAAATAAGCAGATGAAACCAGTTTGCCATCCATGACACCAAACAGCGGGAAAAGCGCGACTGGCAACAATGATGTAACCGCCAGCGGAACCACCTCTGTGATCCACCATACCGCCATCAGCAGGGCGATGCAGAAGGTGTAAGTAACTTTCGGGTTGCCCGGATCAAGATCGGCGAAAAGCAAGATGCAGAGAATGACAATGGGAGTGATGATAAAACTGATGATCCTTTTTGTTCTCATACTTGAGGCGGTATTTACTTCTGCTTCAAAGTGTGCGCAACGCCATGATTACCGGATAGATCATACCTGCAACCATGGCCAGGGTGATAAACGGGCGGTTGATGTTCTGCCATTTATAGTTTTTCCGTCGCACGGCATCCAGCGCATGGTTCAGGCCGGAGAAAATGAAAAAGAAAATGAAGGCGAAAAAAATTGTGAGTTCCGCACGAATGCCCCAGTTCAGGAAATAAACGACAACAGCGATCACAGCATAAGAAAGCAATGCAATGGCCGACTGCCGCTGGTAATTGGAATCGGCGACAAAACCTTTGGCGCTAGCAGATTTATTTCCAAAGAACAAACCTTCAAGCCCGGAAATCCCGGCAATGGCAACAATTATCACGGGGATCATAAAATGCAGTTGTGCAATTGGATCATACGCATCGCGAAAACCAATCTGGTAACCAACAAAGAAAGCGACGCAAACAATAAGAATGCGCACAGTGTCGAGGATGTTAAGAAGCATGGCTCAGTATATTAGGTTAATAATGGTTTCTCTTCCAGAAAATATATTGAGGTAAGAACGCGGTTCAGCGGTTTTGCAAAAACTTTATTGAATGATGTAGCCTGATAGGTTGGGCAACTCCCCTTAAACTATAATCGTGGCTAAAATAGGAAAAAATGAAAGCGGGAAGGTTTGAGGGGGGAAAATAGTTGGAAAACCGGGTTGGGGTGTAAAAATACTTTTAGGGTGGTGTGGATGGCGTGGTGATAGGGATTATAGCAAGTGGAGTTTGGATGCTGGAGGGCTGAATTCAACGTGCAGCGGTGACCGTATTGCGCCAGAATGTGCTTTATTAGATTTTATCTTTTTCCAAATACGGCTCAAAAAATGGTAAATCCACTTCATAAACAGTCTTTGGTTTTACACCCAATTGTACACGTTTAAACATTTCTACCAGTTTCTCTCCATCAACAAGCTCTACTTGTGGTGCACCTTCTCTGTTTGCTTCCTTGACTGCATCAGTTGAGAATGTTCCTGTAGTCATTATTATCCCTTTTTCAGCTCTACCAATCATAGCATTTCTGAAATCTCCAACTTGTGCTCTAGAAACTGTTCCTTTGTATCTTTTACATTGAAATAAAACTTTAAAACTCACGAAAGGATTCATTTCTAAAGTACCATAACCATCAATACCACCATCATGAGACTGTCCTGTTACAACGACTTTCTCAAAACCAGATTCACGTAAAAGTCGCTGGCATATCTTTTCAAAACCCACAGGTGTTAAACTCTGAAGAACTTGTAGTAGATCCATTTTATTTGCAGATTGAATCTCGTCAGGCTCATTCTCTTCAAGTTCCTCAATAATTTCAGTTTCTGTTTTATCCTTTTTTGCATTTCTATGTATATCAACCCATTTTAAAAATATCTCGCGTGCTTGCTCTTCTGTCAGCTTGGTTGATTCTCCTTTTGCAGACAAAGTCCAAATACCATGTTTAGAAGTATCCAATAAGCCTTCCCATGCGAGGTATTGTCTTGCCCAAGCAACTTGATTATAATATCTTGATTGGCCAGATTCGAGCAACTCATTTAATTTATCATCACGTAGTTTCAGGTTCTCTGCAATCTTATCAGATG
The DNA here is from genome assembly GCA_014860575.1 of Bacteroidales bacterium. Taxonomy (NCBI): domain Bacteria; kingdom Pseudomonadati; phylum Bacteroidota; class Bacteroidia; order Bacteroidales; species Bacteroidales bacterium. The sequence goes on along the minus strand of JACZJK010000054.1, from coordinate 11,524 downwards.
CTTCACGTGGTTTGGCTGAACCACCTAGTTGTCTTAGAGCATCTAGAAGAGGTCCAAACCATCTTACAAATTCTGCTTGATTATTTCTTTTTTTCCCCATTTTTTATAGTGTGTATGTCTCTTAGCATTGCTGGCAACTCGTTTATATCAGGACCATAGGTATACCCTGAGCGTTGTGCAACTGTACTCCGGGGGTGTTTTTAATTTCCCCGCTAATTTATAAAATATCCCCACACAACAAAGAATTAAAATTCCCGGAATAGTACACTTCGCGCCACCCGTCTCTCTCTCATTTTTCATATTGGTAATGTCCTATTATCGTAAAACTAAACAAACAGTCCTCAACTACCTGTCCTGCGCCAATATTATGCACAATCAGGTAGCGTTTGCCGTCGATGGATTTTTTTCGGGTAACAATTCCGATGTGGGTAACGCCCCCGCCCAGGTTCCAGCAAACAATATCGCCTGGTTGGTAATCATTTGGATTGTTGCTTATTTGCTTTTCAGTTCCATGACGGGAGAAAAATGTCATAAGGTTGGGCACACGCCTGTGATCAATATTTTTGTCGGGCCGTGTTAAACCCCAATGCTTTGGATATTGATCAAAGTTGGCTTTCATATCTTCATGCACTTCTTTCTGCAAGTCAATTCCGAGTTTACGGTAGGCACGGATAATTACGTCGGTGCATACTCCTTTGTCAGGTGCAACATCTCCGTTGGGGTATTCAATCACGCGGTATGCCGGGTCGTAGGTTACTTGTTGTTGGGTCAGCACCAATGCAGAATCGGCAAGCCGTTCAAAGAAGGTGGTTTGGCCAGTTGCGGAACTAAAAGTTAAAAGAAGTAATGCGAGTATTTGCGCCTGTTTCATGACTTCATATATATTTACATAACTGTAGCAAATTCTAAGCAGTGGGATTTCCTGTGATATTTACTTTGCCCGTGAATCGGCCAAGGCATTTTATTTTCTACTGAGCCTGAGCATTTTCGAGTTTTTTCACTTTTTGGCTAGTTGTAATTACTTTTTGCCAGAATATTTGTCCGGTTTTATTTTGATTTAAGATTTGTTTGCTGGCATTCAAACCAACACCAGGGTCAGATCAGGTATTTGTTCACTTTCGAGATGTTTTCGGGTGAACCGAAAAGGTAGAGCATGTCGTCGGTTTGAATGCGCATATCGGGCTTTATTTCGGTAATAAATTTCTTGTTCCGCCTGATGGCCAGCACGGTAACATTGAACTGGCTTTTTAGCTCACTTTCCAGGATACTCTTGCCAACGATCCGGTTGTCTTCCTGCTGAACCGGCAAAGATGCTATTACCATATCCGGGATATGCAACTGGATGGGGGCAGGCAGTTGGGTGTCATCTCCGGCTTTTGAAAGCAGCTCATAATTTCGGGCTTTTATCTGCGTGATGAAAGTCTGGATCTCATCAAAAGGCACCAGGTATCGGTTCAACACCTTGGTAAATATTTCAATGGAGGTTTCAAATTCTTCCGGAATAACTTCATCGGCTCCAAGGCGCAAGGTTTCATCAATGTCCTTTACTGAGCGGGTTCGCACGATAACATGGGCAGTTTCAGAAATTTCGCGGATGCCGGTAACAATATTTTTCGCTTTTTCAGCATCCGATATAGAGATCACAACCACACGGGCATCATGAACGCTGGCCTGCTCAAGAATATGTGGTTCGGAAGCATCGCCAAACACAACAGGATGATTATCGCGTTTTGCCTCCATAAACAGTTCATAGTCCATTTCAATGATCACAAAAGGGATTTTGGCCTGCTTTGCGGTGCGGGAAACATTATGCCCGTTCAGGCCATAGCCTACAATTACAAGATGGTCGCGTAAATCCTGTATTTCAAGTGTTGCTGCCGGCTGTTTATCGCGCTGGTATTTGTAAAGACGTTTGCGTATCCGTGCGGGAAGCATGGATCGCACCACCCAATCGGCCATCGGTTCGGAATAGCCTATTATGAAAGGTGTGACCGCCATACTGAGGATTGAAACGACCAGGAAATTCTGATAAACCTCATGGGTAAGCAAATCGTTTTGTAAGCCCACAGTTGACAGCAAGAATGCAAACTCACCAACCTGGAACAAGGTAAATGCCGATAAAATTGCTGTGCGAACCGGGTATTTCTTAATCAGAACGGCAATGAGGATGACCAACATCTTCAAAATGATCACCGCAACGGTGAAAAGCAACAGTATCCAGATATTTTCCAGAAAATATCGGATATCTAGCAAAAGGCCTATAGAGACAAAGAAAAAGCTAATAAATATTTCTCGAAAAGGTAAAATACTGGCAGTAGCCTGATGGCTGTAGTCGGATTCGGAAATGATCAATCCTGCAAAAAATGCACCCAGCGCAAGCGATAAACCCACAGACGATGTAAGCCAGGCCGTAGCAAAGCAAATTACCACAATGGTGAGTATGAACACTTCGCGGCTGCGGGTTTTTACAACAAGGTGCAGAATACGTGGCACAACATAGCGGGCCAGTAGTATAAGCAGGCCAATGACCAACACAAACTTGCCCAGCATCAGGAGGGATGTTACGAGCAAATCATCTGCCTTACCAGCCAACAAAGGCGTTACCAGGATCATGGGCACAACGATGATGTCCTGGAAAATTAAAATTCCAAGTGCAATCCTGCCGTGCGGTGCTGATATTTTTCCCTGTTCCTGCAATATCTTCATTACGATCGCGGTGCTGCTGAGGGAAATCAGGAAACCCATGAACACAGCTTTTGCCAGAGGCAGCCCCAGAAAATAGGCAATCAACGAAGCAAGTAAAATAGTACCGCCAACCTGTAAGGATCCTCCGATGAGTACAGTATTCCTGATCTTATTCAGCCCTTTCAGCGAAAACTCGATGCCAATAACAAACAGCAGGAAAATAATACCGGTTTCAGCCAGCATTTCAATTTCGTGTGATGCGCTTATCAGTCCAAACCCATGTGGTCCGGCAATGATACCGGTTAGCAGGAAACCGATGATGGCAGGCATTTTAAAACGACGGAAGGCAAGAATAATCAGAACCGAAAGGCCCAGGATAATAACGATTTGTTTCAGGATAGGAATTTCCACAGGCGATAATTTTGGTTATCCGGTTCTTATATTTCAGGCAATCAGTGTGTGATTGTTGCTCAAAAGTACATTATATTTGCCTTAATGGGCATCACCCCTGCAATGGTGGTTGATCAGGAGGTTTACGTCTTTGTTGTGTGCGTGTTGTAAACTCATCTTCCTTATTAATCTGCTATGAATCGTTTTTATCATTTATTGGTTTCAGAATAAGTCGTAAAGAGGTGTCCTTAAATAAGTAGGCCCATGCCCAGTTAATAAAGATTATCAATTTGTTTCTCACACTAAGAATCAACATCAGGTGCAGAAACATCCATACCAGCCATGCAAAGTAACCTTTGAATTTTAGCGACGGCAGATCAACAACCGCTTTGTTTCTTCCGATGGTTGCCATTGAGCCCAGGTCTTTGTATTCATATTCAGTAGTTTCTTTGTTCAGGAAAAGCATTTTAAGATTCCATGCCAGGTTCTTCGCCTGGTTGATCGCAACATTCGCTACCTGAGGATGACCGTCCGGGTATTTGGGAGTTTGCATCAACGCAATGTCTCCAACAGCAAAAACATTATTGATCCCTTCAATCTGACTGATTCGGTTTATTTTGATCCTTCCGCCATAGGTCATACAACTTTCAGGTAATCCACCAATTATGTTTCCGGTTATTCCTGCAGCCCAAATTACGGTTTTGGTATTTACAACTGCCCCATTACTTAACTCTAACACAGAACCGTTATAGTTTTTCACCAGGGTTTCTGTAATAATCTGGACTCCCATTTTCTGTAAATATTTCCTTGAAGCAAGTTTGGCCTGATCACTCATGCTGCTAAGTGTATTTGCACCGCCTTCAATCAGAAAAATCTTGAAATCTGAAAAATCAATTCCCGGATAGTCTTTGGGTAATATGGTGTTCTTTATTTCTGCGAAAGCACCAGCCAATTCAACGCCTGTTGGACCGGCGCCTACAATTACCAGGTTTAAAAGACTTTTTCGCTCTTGCGAATTTGCAGAGATCAAACGCTCAAAGGTATGGATGATATGGTTCCTGATTTTAATAGCATCATATGTTGTCTTCAGAGCGAAGACATTCTTCTCAATGGTTGGATTACTAAAAAAATTGGTTGTGCATCCTGTGGCAATTACAAGAAAATCGTAACTAAAATCTCCTATTGAAGTTGAAATTTCATTTCGAACGCAATCAATTGAGTCTACCCTGGCTAAGCGAATCTGAAGGCTCTTTTTATGCTTGAATATATTTCTTAAAGGGAAGGAAATGCTGGCCGGTTCGAGTTGAGATGTTGCTACCTGATAAAACAGCGGTTGAAACTGATGATGGTTAATTTTATCAATCAAAAGTATGTCAAACAGATTTTCATCTAGCTTTTTTACCAGTGATACTCCGGCGAATCCACCGCCGATAACGATTATTTTTTTCTTTGCTTCCAACTCCGCGATTTAGATCATTAACAAATTTCTTCGTCTATTGGCTTTGATGGAATGAAATTGTTATGCTGCTTGCCCTGAGCGTATTAATCAGGCATTAAGAAAACCAGCTTTTTATCTTTTGAACCAATTTTTTTTGACCGTCATTTTTGTCTTTTTTGTTATAATTCTCATCACCAATCAACATGGCAAACGGTTTAAGATTTTCATATTCTTCGCAAACTGTTTTCAACATAGCGGCGAAGGGCAAAAATAAAATCATACCGGCAATACCCCACACCGACGCACCGATGATGATGCTTAAAATTGAAGTTAAAGCATTAATCTTCAAATTTCCTCCAACAATTTTGGGGGTCAGAAAATTACTTTCAACAATCTGAACCAGCCAGAAGAATATAGCTATGCTTAATGGCATCAAGAGAGAATCATAAGTTAAAAAGGCATACAATACTGGAATCGCGGCTCCTAAAAAGGTTCCGGCATAAGGAATAATGGCTAAAACGGAGGCCAGGAACCCAAAGAGGAAAGGGCTATCAATGCCAATGATCATAAGCCCGATGCTGTTTACAATACCCAGTATAAGAACAATTACCAACATTCCAAAAAGATATTGCTGTCCTACCTTCTGAACGGATTCGAACATATGGAGGGCCTTATCTCTATGCTCCAGTGGAAAAAAACTCACCAAAGCCCGGATCATACCACTTCTGTAAATAAGGATCAGAAAGATGAAAATAATTGAAGTCAATATCCCGAAAATGATACTGGCTGTGCTACTGAAGGTTTGGCTTAACAATTTTCCGGAGGACTCGCTAAACCAGGTTTTGATTTTATCAATCAACTCTCCTTTTTCCAATTGCGGTAAAAAATTAAAGTTCTGGTTTATGAATACTGTGGCATCCGTAAATATATTGAGTATTTTATCTTTAAACTCTGATAAGTCTGTTGAGAGTTGGATGATTTGATTTGAAAAAAGATATACGCCTGCTGCAATCAGCAGCAGTAAGCACAGAATTGACAGAGAAGCTGCCAAAATTTTATTCACACCCCAGGATTCAAACCTACTGGCAACAGGAAAAAGTATAAACGCTACTAAAAAGGAAAATGCGATTGGTATCAGCACTTCTCTTGCTAAAACCATGATAGCAAATAAGCCTACTATCGTGGCTATGGTATAAAACACTTTTTGAAAAGACAGGTGCATATTCAATTTGTTTTAAAGAATTAATGATAAAGTTAAGCAGAATTCGTGCACGTCAAACGAGGATTTGTAAAATTAGTTTCTTTTCATTTTCATTAAAAATTTTTTATCCAACGCCTCCCCCTGCCAACAGAAAGTATGCCAATTGGCTACTAAAAGTACAATCTGTGTACAAGGACAGTGTGGTATTCGGATTCTTTTACCTTTGACGAAATGAATTTTATGTATTGCATGTTTCCAGCCAGATTTAAGTACAAGATGAGTTTAATAAATAGGCCATTGCTTTTTGAACATATCCCGAAAACCGGTGGTATTACCTTCAGGAAACTGTTAACGAAAATGTATGGCACCGACAGGGTTTTTGTGATTAACAGCCGGAACATAAAAAGCTCGTTGGATGAGTTTTCCGGTTTTCCCACCGAAAAACGGACGCAGTATCGTGTTATAGCCGGACATGGCGCACAGTTGTTCGGGCATTTCCTTGAAAATCCTTTTCGCGTATGCATAGTGCGTGAACCCATTTCATTATTTCTCTCGCAATATTATTACTTGAGAACCAGCAAAAAAGATGTTTTCTGGGAAGATGTAAACAAGCTTGCTTCTGCCGATGCTTATATAGAATATGCTCTTAAAATGGGGCATGACAATATGATGACGCGGTTTCTTTCGAACTCAATACAGTATATACTTAATCCGGAAATTCCAATACCCGCGATGAATGACAAAGGGGATAAACAGCTTGAAATAGCAATCAACTCGATGAATAATTTTGACGCACTCATGGATCTTTCAAACTTTGACGCCGGCGTATATGCATTTGGGAAAAAACTTGGTTGGCCGGGCTGGGTGCCTCTGTATGCGCCTGTTAACCGAACCAAAAGCAAGCCAACAAGGTTCGCACCCTCCGAAGAGTTTTTGCATCGCCTTCAATCAGTACTTAAGTATGACATTGCATTATTCAAACACTTTCAGCATCACAAAATGGACATCGCTTTTCAGATAAATGAGAATAATACTTCCTTCCGTTTATTTTTAATCCGGCAACAAATGGCCAAACAAGCGGCAAGGCTATTGGGGAAATAATTTCCCATTGTTGAGTTCTATCCTGAATTTTGGCTCTTCTGATAAGTTCTCTCAATTTATTTCGTTGTCTTCCCGCCCATTGCTGTGAACACGCTGTCAACGGGTTCCCAGAGTTCAATCTTGTTGCCTTCGGGATCAAGGATATGGACAAACTTGCCATAATCAAATGTCTCAATGCTATCGAGGATGGTTACGCCGCTTTCCCTCAGCTTACTGACCAGGCCTTCAATATTCTGCACCCGGTAGTTGATCATAAATTCCTTTTTGGAAGGGCTGAAATATTTGCTTCCTGTTTTGAAAGGGCTCCATTGCAGGTAATTGATCTCTTCGGGCTGGTTGGCATTTCTAAACTCAAAACTTGAGCCCCATTCATTGGTCTCCAGCCCCAGTTGACCAGCATACCATTCTTTCAGTTTATCGGGATCGTCAGAGAAAAAGAAAATGCCGCCGATTCCGGTTACCCTGGGTGTTGTATCGCTGGCAGATGTTGTATTGCTTAGTTGATTTTTCGATTCTTCCATAGTTTTTACTTTTTGGGTTTCGGTATTACAGCCTGGCAGGGCTGTGATTAGGATCAGGGTTAGTAGGAGTTTGGTCATTTCGTGGTACATTATTATTTTAGCACAGATTCATAAATTCAAAAATACAAATTTATTTCAGTGGATTGCAGAATTGTGCAAATTCCATAATGTGATCTTTAAGAAGTCATTGCGCAGCTGATCGCTTAAAGAAAAGAGGCTACGAGCCATGCTAAGACTTTACCAGCGTAATGCCCCACGTCTAATTGAATCGCCATATTCCAACCTGTCGGGTCAGGCCGTCATGACCCATAAGTGCAAGGTGCTTCGGAATACTCAGTAGAACTGTGAAAGGCTCGGAGGATGTGAAACTAGAAGAACAAAATGGTACGATTTGATACGTTTAGATTTGATTCCGATACGAAAAAGTCATTGCTTTTAGTTGTGAGGTCCTCTAGATGCGAGTGTATCATGGCTTGCTACGGTAGCGTTATGAAAAGTTGCCAATTGCGGGCGATTTCCTATCAAGCTACACACTAGTTGAAGCGGGCTACAAACCTTCGTATATCATTGAAACCCTTATTGGCTATATTGTGTGTTGGCTGCTGCTTTTTTTCAGGTCTATTAACAAAGAAAATGGTCGCAAGAAATAATAATCCAACTATATACAAAATCAATCCCACATTCCTGTCAGTCCTTGTTTTATTTTCAATATTAATCAAGTTATTTTCCCCATAATCAACGTTATAAACATGAAGATTTATACCTTCTTCTGTCTCTCCCCAAGAGTCAAGATAGGTAATCTCAATAATTTCGTCTTTTTTTCTAATCTTTTCAATTATGGGTTCATAATCATTTCTTGAATTTAAATACAAACCTATTCTTTTATCAAAGCTATGAATTTGAAATTCAAGTACAGGGATTTTATACCTTTTAAGGTTAGTGTATCGCGTTACTTCAGTGATTTTATAGTCAATTAACTGTCCTGAAATGATTTTTACGTCATCCGAAGTCTTTGAACCCCGAATTATCATCATAGTCCCAAAGACGAACCAAACTAATCCTGAAATCAGTATTACTATTATTTTTGTCTTATATGAATAACCCATTTATCAATTAATCATTTTGGGTTAGCTCGGTCTCCTAAAGTTGCAGCCAACGGCGATAAATTGTATGAGTAGTGGCAGATTGCTTGGTAGTTTCCTGTCAAACCACTACGCAGTTTGAGTGGACTACAAACCTTTCTATTTAGTACTTTGCCTGCCATTACTTATACAAAATGTTGTGTGGCGTAATTTATTGTTTTTTGAAGTTTTTTGCCGGAATAACGCATCTGAATCCTATCCAATGCATTCTTGTTGAAGAAGGAGTCAAAATCTTCCTGTAACTACATCTGACATGCCAGCTTGGGTCATACCACGAACCGCCTTTACCAATCTTTAGTTCACCGTTTTCAGGTCCTTGCGGATTTTCTTTTAATGAATTCGAATAGTAATCATCTGCGTACCAGTCATAAACCCATTCATGAACATTCCCACCCAAATCTAAAGCTGCGCACCAACTTGCTCCATCTGGATAACTCCCGACTGGTGCCCATTGAGAATTTCCGTCAGAAAAACAAGTATCTTTACCGAAATTATCAAAATCAAATGTTGAATCACGGTAGTTTACTATTTTACCATTAAATTTATTCCCCCAAGGATAAACATTGTTTGAAGTGCCTTTAGCGGCATATTCCCATTCGGCTTCAGTGGGTAATCTGCCGCCAATCCATTTACAATAAGCATTTGCTCCATACCATGAAACTTCAATGACAGGATGATTTTCATAACCAACTTTTGGAGTGAAAATTCCATCAATTTCCTGAATATATCCATAAGTTACTCCCCTATGACCTGCTCCAGGTTCAAACCACTTAATTCCATTTGTTGTTTGATTTCCCATATTATTTAAGAATTTGCAAAACTGTGAATTTGTAACTTCTGTTTTGTCTATCCAAAAAGCATTTAAACCCACATTATGTTGAGGTTGTTCCTGTCTTGCATAATTATGTCTTGGGCATTCATTTTCAGTACCATACATTTCTTCACAATCATGCATAGCCTTATCAAGTTGTTCATCACTACTTCCCATTAGAAAATTACCAGATGGAACATAAACCATTTCCATAGAGTCTTTTTCTCTCAATTTAGTATCACCTAATTTGCAGGATGATTGTTTAAATTGAAATAACAGAGAAACAAATAGAATAAGAAGCGTAACATATAAATATGCTCTGGATTTTAATAAATTTGTCATGATTCCCCCTTTTTTGTCAATTTACGTTTCAAGCTTATCCTCTAACGTTTTGCAGCTACAAGAAGTTGGCGATTTCGAAGCACAAAACTGTCTGCCAGCACTGAACTTGATACGAAGCAAAAAGCTTCATTTAACCATTGAACCGCCAATTTCTTGTAGCTGCTGTTAGCGGTTCGTATATTTATATTACCTTCTTCCATTATGGGCATTGCTAAGTTGAAAGGTTGATGAACCACAGTTAGGAAGTAGCCCTGTAGCATCTGTTTGAAAGGCATAAACTCCCGAAGGGAATTGCCCATCGTGAGTATACATTGAGGAAACGTATAACATTCCGTTATCTGATAATATAGGTGAGCCCCAGGTTACGTCATTATAAAGTTGAGCTGACCAAATTCTTTCACTATTCGACATTCTAAAAGCATGAAGTCTGTTGTGCTTATCCTCTGTATTGCCATGACCTTCGGAACCAAGATAAATTACCCTGTCGTTGCCAAGTGTAGGTGAAGAATAAATATCGGAACCAAGATTATTTTGCCATAAAATCCCTGAACCATCAGCCTTAACCGCATATAAGGTAGATTCATCGTTATCCAAGCCAAAACCATGGCTTCCAATATAAATAACTCCATTATCATCTACTGCAGGTGTAGACCTGAAATCAGCATTCATATTAATAGGATACTTCCAGTCTAAATTGCCACCTGAAGTTTTTATGGAATAAATTTCTTTACCAACAGCAATGATCAAATTCGAATAATCCTTTGTAAAGGCAGGGCTTGAAACACCGGCATCACTGGTAATATACGTCCATCTTTCATGCCCGTTTTTGTCGAGTGAAATGACATGAGTGTAATCTGTGAAGAACAGGTTGCCGGCAGGGTCAATAATTATTGCACTTCTAATGCCACCCGGAAGAGTATTCAGATCACCGTAAACCCATTTAACTGTTCCATTAATGTCAAAGGCATACAGCGAATCTCCACCGGCATAGATGGTATTGTCATCGGCAATGGCGATGCTTTTTATGCATGGTTCTGTGTCAAATGAACCAATGTCTTTTGACCATCTGTAATTGCCATTATTATCAAGTGAGTAGATTTTATTGATAGTATTTCCAAACGCTTCTGTTCTTCCGGAGTCAACTACAAAATAAATATTGCCGTAAGTATCCAGCGAGGCAGGACCCCGTAATTGTTTATTGCTCAACGGAAACTCCCAAACCTTATTCAGCGTTGCATCGAGTTTATAAAAATAATTAGTAGGAGAAGGTGGGTAGCTAAGATTTGATGAAGTGCCTATATAAATAAAATTATTGACCAGCGTGGGGCAGCCCACACTAAAGCCTAAACCTGGAACCGAAAACTCATATTTTTGTCTATCTGATTTGGTTACCTCATTACCATCTTTCATGTTTTCTTTATCACAACCAATTAATGTCAGACCTAACATTAAAATAATGGTTGTGATTTCAATTATTGTTTTTTCTGTTTTTTGCATAAGTCTTTTTTTATATGACCGCTAACGTTTGAGGCTAAAAGCTGGCGGGCATTTCGGAGCACTTCACTTTCAACCTGCGATAAAGTTTATTAGTTACAATACCTTTCAAATTAGCACTTTCCGCCCGCTTGATTTTAGCCTTTGTTACCGCCTGGTGTTCTTTCATCAGTCCTTGTAAACCATTGACAGTATTATTTTTCTGTGGTATTGCTATTTTTTTTTACTATCATATCTGTTTATTTGGTTAATTTATTTTATCTCAAATAGGAACATCAAAGCAGTTCCAAAGTCCATAACGCCATGTAAAATTGCAAAGTAAATGAAAAGCGAAGGTCGATAATAAATTGACACTCCGATTAAGATAGCGAAAGGTAAAAATACCAGACCACGATACAT
>JACZJK010000053.1 GCA_014860575.1 Bacteroidales bacterium | reverse complement strand
CAACGGAGACGAAGCGCTTGATCTGCTCAAAGGTGAACCTTTTGATATCGTGTTCCTCGACGAAAACATGCCTGGTATGTCCGGCATCGAAACACTTGCAGAGATCAAAGTACTCCAGCCGCACTTACCCGTTGTGATGATTACCAAAAGCGAAGAAGAGACCATCATGGAAGATGCCATTGGCTCCCGCATTGCCGATTATCTGATCAAGCCCGTGAAACCCAATCAAATCCTCCTCAGCCTGAAAAAGAATCTTGAAAACCGGAAGATTGTCAGCGAAAAAAGACCCATGCCTATCAACAGGAATTTAGGAATATCGGTATGGAAATTTCGAACAACCTGAACTATTCTGAGTGGGTGGATATTTATAAAAAACTGATTCGTTGGGAATTGGAACTCACTCAAACCACTGATGAAAGTATTCTCGATGTGCTGCGGATGCAAAAAGAAGAGGCAAACCAGGTGTTTACAAGGTTTATCAGTAACAACTATATCGATTGGGTAAACGGCCGCGACCCAGACAAACCAGTGCTTTCGCATACCGTGCTCAGGGAGAAACTTTTCTCCCAGATCAATAACAACTCCAACACTTTTTTCATTCTTTTCGACAACCTGCGCTACGACCAATGGAAAGCACTGCAGCCCATTTTTGAACAATATTTCCGTATCGAAACCGAAGACATTTACTACAGCATCTTACCGACAACCACCCAATACGCCCGCAATGCCCTGTTTGCAGGACTATTACCCACTGAAATTGATAAGAAATACCCGAACTATTGGGTGGAAGAAGATGAGGAAGGGACAAAAAATCAATTCGAAGAACAGTTGCTGGCCGAGCAATTAAAGCGCTATGGAAAAGACCTGAAAATGTCTTACCACAAAATTCTCAACCTTACTGCCGGGCGCAAACTGGTTGACAATCTTCCTAACCTGCTTCAGAACAACCTGAACGTGATCGTTTACAATTTTGTGGATATGCTCTCACATGCCCGCACCGAAATGGAGATTATCCGCGAACTGGCCGACGATGAGCCGGCTTACCGATCGTTGACCATCTCCTGGTTTGAACATTCACCACTGATCGATATCGTAAAATACATTGCTTCCAAAGGGCTCAACCTTGTAATCACCACAGACCATGGTTCAGTCAGGGTACAAAACCCGGTGAAGGTGATTGGCGATCGCAATACCAACACCAACCTCCGCTATAAAACCGGAAAGAGCTTGAATTACAACAAGAAAGAGGTTTTTGAAGTAAGAAACCCTGCTGATATTTTCCTCCCTCGCCAAAGCATCAGTTCGTCCTATATTTTCTGCCGCAGCTACGATTTCTTCGCTTACCCCAACAACTACAACTACTACGTGAACTACTACAAAAACACTTTCCAGCATGGCGGCATCTCGATGGAAGAAGTGCTGATTCCCTACATCAAGCTCAAAGCGAAATAGTTGTTTTGCAATACTGTGTTTAAAACCAAACAGGGATTAAATTGTTGGTGTCATGAAATGCTGAAGTTATGCATAGTTTACTAATGCTCTGTTTATCAATAGGAATTAAAAAATTAATATTTAATTATAAATTGATTTACAACATGTTAACATTTCCATTTTATGAAAACAATCTTAGTGAACACTTTGTGACTTCGTGACTTTGTGGCACTTTTTAGTTTGCCACTCACAAAGTGATGCCTGTGGCAGAAGGCGCTAAGACACTAAGGATCATACAGGATCAAAGCTAAAATACAATAATTCAACATGTTATCGTCAATATAAAGACTTTTGATACATCAATAAATTAAGCTTAGAACCAATGAAAAAATCTTCGCGAAAAAACATAACAGTGAACTCGGAGTCAGAACTTGCAATGGTTGCAAGCGCGCTGATTGAAAAACATCCCGATGCGCGGATTTTTGCCTTCTTTGGTCAGATGGGAGCGGGGAAGACCACTTTTATAAAAACGTTGTGTCAGCTTATGCAAGTGACCGACAATGTGGCCAGTCCAACTTTTTCACTCATCAACGAATATCATACTGCCAAAGGCGGACGGGTGTTTCACTTTGATTTCTACCGGATTAAAAAATTTGAAGAGGCCTTTGATCTGGGATACGAGGATTATTTCTACAGCGGAGATTACTGTTTTGTCGAGTGGCCAGAACTCATCGAGCCCTTGTTGCCCGAAGATACTGTGAATGTTCAAATTACAGTGAATGAGTCCGACGGTAGCCGGTTATTCAGCTTTTAA